>JACDAG010000537.1 GCA_013695565.1 Bradyrhizobium sp. | reverse complement strand
AAGATCAATCTCATTCCGTTCAACCCGTGGCCGGGCACCAAGTATGAATGCTCGGACTGGGACCAGATCGAAAAATTCTCCGAATATATTTTCAACGCCGGCTATTCCTCGCCGGTGCGCACGCCGCGCGGCCGCGATATCCTCGCCGCCTGCGGCCAGTTGAAATCGGAGACCGAGAAATTATCCGCGCGCGAGCGGCAGGCGCTGCGCGCGATGGCGATGACGGATTGATCGTGATGCGCGGTCTCGCTCTTGCCGTCATTGCGAGCGAAGCGAAGCAATCCAGAGTGAGGGGCGCTGCCGTGGATTGCTTCGTCGCTTGCGCTCCCTTGCGCAAACGCTCTGCGTTTGTCGCAGGCAATGACGGGGGGTTACAATGGCGCTGATCGGCCGCCTCTTCGTTATCCTGTTCGCATTCCTGTTCGCCTGTCTGGCGGCGGGCATGATCGTGGTCGGCGCAATGTTGTATGTCGAATTCCGCGATCTCGGCTCCGGGCCGTTCGACCAGAGCGGGGTCAATATCTTGTTCGGGCTCGGTTTCATCTTCTTTTCCGGTTTTGCCCTGTTGCCGGCGCTGATCGTGGTGCTGATCACCGAGGCATTCTATATCCGCAGCATACTGGCCTATGCGCTCGGCGGCGCGCTGGTCGGTGCGGCCTGCTATCTCAGCCTGATTCCGTTCGATCCCGCGACGATGAAATTCGACGGCATCATCCGCCGCCATCTCGAAATCATGACCGGGGCAGGGATTGTCGCAGGCCTGGTCTACTGGATGATCGCGGGCCGCTCCGCCGGCGCATGGCGCGAGCCGCCGAAACCGTTGCGCCCGCCACCGCCGTTGCCGGCACATTCGCGGCCGCAGCCGTGACGCCGTTCTTTCTTCCCTTCTCCCCTTGTGGGAGAAGCTGGCCCAGCCTTCCCATCCCCCATCCCCTCGGCTAAACCCCGCGCCATGAACCGGACCGGACTTCTCATCGCGCTGGGGCTCGCGCTCATCATCGGATTGCTGTTCGGGATGTTTCCTGAACTCGATCTGAAATTGGCGGCGCTGTTCTACGATCCTGCGACCACTTCGTTTCCGCTGAAGCAGAGTTGGCTCGCCGCCATCGCGCGCGATGGTGCGATGTGGATCGCATGGGCGCTCGCGCTGCCGGCGCTTGGCGCCATCGTGGTGAAGCTGGTGCGGCCGGACCGGCCGATGTTCATGCCCGCGCGCGCCGCGGTGTTCCTGCTGCTCACCATCCTGCTGTCCGCCGTGGTTCTCACCAACCTCACCTTCAAGAGCCATTGGGGCCGGCCGCGGCCGGTCGTGGTGACGGAGTTCAACGGGCCCTGGGAGTTCGTGCCGTGGTGGGATCCGCGCGGAGCCTGCGGGCGCAACTGCTCGTTCTTCTCCGGCGAGGGCGCCACCGCGTTCTGGACCTATGCGCCGGCTGCACTCACACCACCGGCCTGGCGCGCCGTGGCCTATACCGCGGCGACCCTGTTCGGGATCGTCACTAGCGTGCTGCGGATGGCGTTTGGCGGGCATTTCTTCACCGACGTCGCAGCCGCCGGCCTGGTGAGCTTCTTCGTGATCTGGCTGGCCCATGGCTGGCTCTACCGCTGGCCGTCGACCCGGAAATCGGACGCCGAGATCGAGGCGAGGCTGGCACGATTGGCCCGGCCGTGGAACCGTCGGACCAGGCGCGCGCGCCAGCCGGGGTAATCCGATCCCGGCCGGCTGCAGCCTGCCGCCATTAAACGCGTGCCCATCCGCGCAAAGTTTGATATTCGCCCGGTAAAGCCGCCAATGACATCCACCCTTTCGACCGATTGGAAGCCCGATGAGTACGATTTTAAAGAGCCTGCCCAAGGGTGAAAAAGTCGGCATCGCTTTTTCGGGTGGCCTCGACACCTCGGCGGCGCTGGTATGGATGAAGCAAAAGGGCGCCCGCACCTTTGCCTATACCGCGAACCTCGGCCAACCTGACGAGGCCGACTACGACGAGATTCCGCGCAAGGCGCTGGAGTTCGGCGCCGAGAAAGCCCGGCTGGTCGATTGCCGGATGCAATTGGTCCATGAAGGCATCGCCGCGATCCAGTCCGGCGCCTTCCACGTCTCGACCGGCGGTAATACCTATTTCAACACCACGCCGCTCGGCCGCGCGGTCACCGGCACGATGCTGGTGGCGGCGATGAAAGAGGACGGCGTCAACATCTGGGGCGACGGCTCCACCTACAAGGGCAACGATATCGAGCGGTTCTATCGCTACGGGCTGCTGACCAATCCGGGCTTGCGGATCTACAAGCCCTGGCTCGACCAGCAGTTCATTGACGAGCTCGGCGGGCGCGCGGAAATGTCGGCGTTCATGACCGCCAAGGGCTTCGCCTACAAGATGAGCGCCGAAAAGGCCTATTCGACTGACAGCAATATCCTTGGCGCAACCCACGAGGCCAAGGATCTCGAAAGCCTCGACAGCGGCATCAAGATCGTCAATCCGATCATGGGCGTGCCGTTCTGGCGCGACGACTGCGTCGTCAAGGCTGAAAAAGTCGTCGTGCGTTTTGAGGAAGGCCAGCCGGTCGCGCTGAATGGCCAGGCGTTTGCCGATCCGGTGGCATTGTTTCTCGAAGCCAACGCCATCGGCGGCCGGCATGGCCTTGGCATGAGCGACCAGATCGAGAACCGGATCATCGAGGCCAAGAGCCGCGGCATCTACGAAGCGCCCGCCATGGCGCTGCTGCATATCGCCTACGAACGCCTGATCACCGGCATCCACAACGAAGACACCATCGAGCAATACCGGATCAGCGGCATGCGCCTTGGCCGGTTGCTCTACCAGGGGCGGTGGTTCGATTCGCAGGCCCTGATGCTGCGCGAAACCGCGCAGCGCTGGGTGGCGCGCGCCGTCACCGGTGAGGTGACGCTCGAGCTGCGCCGCGGCAACGACTACTCGCTGCTGAACACCGAGAGCCCGAACCTGACCTATCAGCCGGAACGACTGAGCATGGAGAAGGTGGAAGACGCGGCGTTCACGCCGGGCGACCGCATCGGCCAGCTGACCATGCGCAATCTCGACATCACGGATACCCGCGCCAAGCTGAAGCTCTATTCGGACACCGGCTTGCTGTCGAGCGGGGAAGGCTCCGAGATCTTCAAGCTCGGTAACGACAAGAGCTGAACACTCGATGTCGTCCCTGCGAACGCAGGGACCTATACCGCGTGATCTCTTGGTTAAGGCAATGCGGGAGACGTTCTTCTCCAACAACAAAGCCCTGTGGCTATGGGTCCCTGCGTTCGCAGGGACGACGCGTTGAAAAACCACAAACAAAAATGGCCGGGATTGCTCCCCGGCCATTTTCAGTTGGTGCTGTCGACCTTATCGCCGCCGCGGCGCGGTGCCGGGCGGGGGCGGCGGCAGCGAGGCCGTTCCACCGTTCAGAAGCGGCGTGATGTTGCGGATCGTCACGCGCCGGTTGATCTCGCTCGGTCCGTCCGTCGGCTCCTTCGGATACTGTTCGCCATAACCTTGCGAGGTCAGGTTCTCCGCAGGGACGCCGAACTGCTGCGTCAGCAGCGTTGCAGCGGATTCCGCGCGGCGATCCGACAGCGAAAGATTGTCGATGTCGGAGCCGACCCTGTCGGTGTGCCCTTCGATCAGGAACACCGCGCGCGGGTTGGCCTGGATCGCCCGGTTGAGGCCGTCGGCGATCGCCTGCAGCTTGGTCGCCTGGTCCGGCGGAATCTCCCACGAACCGGTCGCGAAGTTGATGGAGTTGATGTCGATGCTCGGCATCTGCATCCGGACATTCGGACTGTAGCGGATTTCGTCGAGCGAGTAGCGCCGGCCGATCCGTTGCACCGGCGGCGCCACCATGGTGTCATAGATCACTTCCGGAGACGCCTCCTCGGCGCTGACGATGTAGCGGTCGTAGGGCATGCTGACCACTGGCGGTGGCAGGTCGACATAGAAGCCGCCGACCGCGCGCGGATCGCGGTAACTGTTGTCGATGATGATGATCTCGCGGCCCCGTTCGTCGCGGCGGATGCGGCGCAGCAGCCGCCCGTCGCTGCCGACCACGGTGATGATCCGGCTGCCGTCGGGACGGATCACGACGGTTCGGGTTTCGCCGCCGACGGTCTCGGTTTGGATGTCACGGGCACCATAACGGAAGCGATACAGATCGTTGCCGCGAACGTATTGCTGCCCGCTCGGGTCGCGGATGATGATGCGGTCCGGTTCGGTATAGATGGTGCGGCCGCCTACGACCGATTCTCGTCGCTGGTTGTGCATGTTGGCAATGGTCGCGCCGACCACGGCGCCTGCCACCACGCCCGCGCCGATAGCGAGCGGCGTCATGTTCTCCCGCCGGGGCGCTGGCGGTGGCGGCAGTTGCGTTGTGACCGTGGGGGCGGCCCGGAAGGCCGGTGCAACCGTCGGGGCAGCGTTTTGCGTTCTGCCGGACGGCACAGTTGCGGCTGTCGTGCCAGGGACGACACTTGGCGCCGGGGCGCCAGCGGGGGCTGGAGGCGGAGGCGCTATCGGAGCTGCGGCGGTCGGTGGTGCGCCGGGCGGCTGACCAGCGCGCGGTGGCGCGCCCGGGACGGCGC
>JACDAG010000529.1 GCA_013695565.1 Bradyrhizobium sp. | reverse complement strand
GCCATTCTCACTTCGCGCGCCCTGAGCGCAAACTGGCCGCTCCGGAATGTGCGCATCGTGGTGCCGTTCCCGCCGGGCGGTTCGACCGATATCACCGCGCGGCTGGTCGGCAACCGGCTGCAGGAGGTGTGGGGCCAGACGGTGGTGATCGAGAACAAGCCCGGCGCCGGCGGCAACATCGCCTCCGACATGGTCGCCCGTTCCGACCCTGACGGTTACACCATCTTCATCGTCGGCCCGGGCCTTGCCACCAACCAGTTCCTGTATCCACAGCTGAGCTATGATCCGGTCGGCGATTTCGCGCCGGTGACGCTGCTGATCACCCAGCCCAATTTGATGTGCGTGCCACTTTCGAAGCCGGCGAAATCGGTCAGGGAGTTCATCGCCTATTGCCACGACAACAGGGGCAACGTGACCTACGCCTCGTCCGGCAACGGCACCACGCTCCATCTGAGCGGCGAGCTGTTCAAGCGGCTGGCCAAGGTCGAGATGACGCACATCCCCTATCGCGGCGGCGCGCTCGCCCTCAACGATCTGCTGCCCGGTCGCGTCGACGTCTCCTTTGACAACATGCCCTCGGTCATCGGCCATGTGAGATCCGGCGCCGTGCGTGCGCTCGGGGTGACGACCAAAGAACGCGTGCCCGTCGTGCCCGACATCCCGACGATCGCGGAAGCGGGCGTGCCCGGTTTCGACGTCTCGAGCTGGTTCGGCTTTTTCCTGCCGGTGAAGACGCCGCCGGAGATCATCGCGAAACTCAACGCCGACACCAACGCCGCGCTGGCGCATGCCTCCGTCAAACCCCGCTTCGACGACCTCGGCGCCACCCCGCGCGGCACCACCCCCGAACAACTCGCCGCCTTCCTGAAGTCGGAAATCGATAAATGGGGCCCGGTGATCCGGAATGCCAGGATCAAGGTGGAGAACTGAGCGGGGCGAGCCGGGGACGTGCGAGGCCGACTGCCCATTACCGGCGGGTTTCCCGGGGATAGAGGCCAAGACAGTGAATTTGCTCGATTTTCCAGCGTTTTGGCGGCAGGGCGAAGCGGGGCCCGCCACGCCGTAGCCGAAGGCGAAGGCGGGTGGACACAGCCGCCCGGCCTGATTATAAACCGGCGCTCCCTGCTCCGCGCCGGGACATTGCCCGGGTAGCTCAGTTGGTAGAGCATGCGACTGAAAATCGCAGTGTCGGTGGTTCGATCCCGCCCCCGGGCACCATGGCGTCGCCCCTGGGCACCATGACTTCTACCCACCAAATGTCGGTGGTTCGATTCCCGATCTCACACCACGTGATGCGCTATGGAACGCGGTGAACAACCGCGAGCACTCTCACATGGGTAGGATTCTGGGTAGCCCGCAAAATCGAACTGGCGTCCTACCCGTCCGATTTGTCCGTGGTTCGATTCCCACCTTTGACAATTCACACGATCCGTTGCAGCCGCGCTTGCTCGTTTTCGGCCGCGTGAGACAATGAAGTCATATTAGTTAGCCCGTTCGTACGTGCGCCTTGCGGCTAGCGGGCGCAAGTACGAGCGCAATTACAATGAAAGAGTTCAAGGCAGGAGATAGAGTTCTCGTGGAACAGGCTTGGGAAGATGAGGCAGGCCACTATCACGATGAATACGCCACGGTAAAAGATGTGCGTGGCGGGTCGATTTGCCTCAAGTTCGACAAAGCGGAAATCGACGAGGTTTTAGACGGATGTGATTACGAGCCTTACCAGCTCTCGATCGTATGAGCGCGGTCAAGCTCGGTGGAATGCGCACCAAAGCTCCCAAATTTTCGCCGACACGGAAGCATATTTCTCTCTTGGCCCAACGTTGACCGGGGCGAACCACCTGAAAAATTCTTCGTATACGATCGTCTGAACATCTTCCGCTGACTTCGCTGAACCAAGGCGCGGGATGATCGTTCCTGCTGCCGGCTCGTATTCGTTTGTATTGTGGTCGAAATTGATACCAATGGGATCGGCTTCGAATAAGGCGTCTGAAATCGACGCGAACAGTGTGCCGTACTGGCGCTTGATTGCATCGCGTTCTGTCTTCGTTTGGGTCTTCATACGGTGCGTCATAGCATACCACTGCAACCCGCGCGCGTATGGGTAGGAAGCTGGGTAGCTAATTTTCGTTCGCTGAATTGTGAAGTTTCGTCAGCTACTTAGGAGATCGGTTATGGTCGGCCCCCGGGCACCATTAATTTCAGTCTTGCCGCATCTCGAAGAAGCCGCCGAGTGAAGACTCGTCTCGGCGTAGCCCGTTTGGGCGAAGCTGGATGGTTCGGTTCCGCCCCCGGACAGCATCAACTCCGTCACGCGGCCACATTCGAGGCGCTGATCGGTAGGATGGGTAGAGCGAAAGCGAAACCCATCATCTCACCTCGTACCAGCATCGATGGGTTTCGCTGCGCTCTACCCATCCTACGATCTCGGCGCCTCAGCAGCGGTAGCGCGGACTTGTGCTTGGGGCGCCTGTCGCGGCACGTGAAGCCAGGCGAGTCATCGAGCGCTCATCCGCTACAGCTTCATCCCGATCGACTGAGCCAGCTTCTCAGCCCGATCGAAGCTTTCGCGGGCGCGGCGATCCTGATTGTCCTGGCGATAAAGGTGGGCGCTCTGGACGAGGCAACGAACGAGGCACGGTCGCATCTCGATCGTTTCACACAGCTGCGTCGCTCGCTTCAGATAACGTTGCGCGGTGCTTCCGTCGTGAAGTTGGGCGAGCACGAGGTCGCTCCATGCGGACTGCACCACGTAGCCCCATTTCCGTGCGACCTGTGATGCGCGTTTTGCCAGCGCCAACGCATCGGCTGGCTGGCCGGTTTCGCGCAAGATCATGGCGCCATAGATACGGGACCAGTTGGCGTGATGGTAGGATTCTTCGTCATCGGCCAGCACACGCTGGCAAAGCGCAACCGCGGCATCCCTGGCGCCCGCATTCAGATAGGCGTAGGCCAACAAGCCGCCGATCATGCTGAAAATCGATTGTGCTGGTCTGCCGGTCTCGACGGCGCGCAATCCCCGCTCCAGAATGGCGACGGATTGCCCGAGATCGCCGGCGTAGAGATGCACCATTCCGAGGCCATAGCTCGCCAGGCCCACATCAAAATCCCTGGCCAGGCGTTCGGCAAGCGCGAGCGCTGCCGCCCCATTTGACGCCGCCTCGGCCAATTCTCCAAGGCACGCCTGCGATTGGGCCATCTGGGTCAGGAGCATCACCTCCGAGCTTCCGAATCCTCCGCCATGGCGGGCTTTCGCCGGTTCTTCCTGCAGCAGCGCCATGGTCTTGCGGGCGCAAGCCAGCGATTGCCGGAATTGTCCGTTGTAGAACTGGCTGCGGCTCAGCATGTAGCCGGCGATGACGCGGGTCTCGTGGTCGCCGCGGCGGGCCGCGGTTCGGCCCGCCTTGGCGCACAGGTCGATGGCGTCGGAAATTTTGCCGAGTTGCAGCATGGCGCTGGCGCGGGAGACCATCAGCGTCGGCAGCGAGGATCGGCGCCCGGTTTTCTCGGCGAGCGCCTGGGCCCGGTCCAGATTCTCCAGCCGCTCGCTATAATTTCCGATGGCGTTGAACGCGACCCGCAGCAGGAGCCGCAGCTCGAGTTCGATCTGCTCCCGCTTGCCGATGCCTTCGTCGGCCCAGGACAGCACCTGGAGCGCTTCGCGCAGAAATTCGACGGCCTGCGCGTGGCCGGAGCGTTCGATCGATTTTCGTGCCGCGCGACGGAGATATTCCAGCGCGCTTGCCCATAGCCTGGCCTGCACGGCGTGATGCGCCAGCAACTCGACATGTTCGTCGAGGCGATCCGGATACAAGGCTTCGAACGCTGCGACGGTCTGGCCGTGGATATGCTTTCGGCGTTGCTGCAGCAATCCTGCGTAGGCGACCTCCTGGGTCAATACGTGATTGAAGGTCAACTGCTGTTCCGCGCCACTGCTCAGGCGTTGCAGCAGCCCGCCGTCCTCAAGGGCCTTCAGGTCGGCATCGATGTCGACGTAAAGGCAATCCATGAGGCGGCACAGCAGCCGAACCGGGATATCCCTCCCGACGACGCATGCCACCTGCACGATCTCCTTGCGCCGGGCCGGCAGCCGATCGATTCGCTCCGCCAGGATTCCGCGGATGCTGTCGGGAAGCGCATATGGCTTGCTGGCGCCGACTGCCTCATATCGGCCCGCGCGCAGCACGATGGTGCCATCTTCCGTGAGGCAACGGACCATTTCCTCCAGGAAGAGCGGAGTACCCTGCGAGCGCGCGACCACGGCGTCCTTGATCGTCGCGAGCGAGGCATGCTCGCCGAGCTTCACGTCCACAATATGCCGCGCTTCATTTTCCGGCAGCGGCGGCAGCGGAATGAAAGTCGAGGTCTGGTTGATGGCGAAGACCGACGCTCCAGGCCGGCTGGTGACGACGATGGCCAGCGGCATGCTCGATGCATTCGCCTCGAGCACATTCAACAGATCCAGGCTGTCCCGATGCAGCCAGTGAATATCTTCGAACACGAGCAAAGTGGGGTGAAGCCTTGCGCATTGCCGCACCAGCGCGAGAATCGAGTTCATGATCCTGCGCCGAAGATCAGGGGCGACGTTAAACGTCAGATCTTGGTCGGTTGGAACATCCAGCAAGGCGCTGAGGGCCGCTTGTTCCTCCGGCCCGATATCGCCGAACTCCAGCAGGCGCTCGCGCAGTTTGGTTCGCACCCGGGACGCGGCATCGGCGGGGTCGATGCCAAGCCAGTCCCGAACCATGCCTGCAAACGGTCGAAAGCCCGAACGCGAATCATGCGCGCCAGCCGAGGCCGTCATGATGGTCCAGTCCTGCAAACTGTCCTTTCGCTGCAGTTCGTACACCAGCCGCGACTTCCCGAGCCCGGCGTCGCCGGTGATCGCGATGACCTGGCCGCGTCCACTCGCGGCATCGCGAAGCCGCTCCTGCAACAGGCCGAGTTGTTCGATGCGATCGACAAATTGAGTGAGGCGGTCGGCCTCCCAGCTCTTCCAATGGCTTCGTTCACGACGCCGGCGAAGCAGTTCGAACATCTCGATCGGCTCGACAATTCCCTTGGCGGTTGCCGACCCCAGGCGTCGAATGTGAAAATGGCTTGCGACCAAATGCGCCGTCGTCGCCGATAGACAAATTTTGCCGGGCTGCGCGAGTTGCTGCAGACGGGCAGCGACGTGAACGGGCATTCCCATGGCGTCGTAGTCGCCATCGACGCCGAGCTCCAGCGCGCGCATGACGACCTCGCCGGAATTCAGGCCAATCCGAACCTGGGGTTTTCCGGCATCCGCCAGGTTCCGAATCTCCAGCGCCGCCGCGCAGGCGCGCTCCGCATGGTCGGCTTGCGCGATTGGCGCGCCAAAAATTCCCTTGAGCCCGTCGCCCATGAGACCGGCCAGAAGTCCGCCGTGGTCCTGCACCGCCCGCGCCATCCGCCGAATGACGGGATCAAGCATCTCGGCAGACTGTTCCAGATCGAGATCGCGGATCATCGCTGTCGATCCGACGATGTCGGCGAACAGCACGGTCACCTGTTTGCGCTCGCCGGGAGCCGAGAGACTCCGGGTTGGTTCGGTCAAGCTCTTGATGGAGTTCGCTCCCTGAACGGGAGCGTTGCGCGTCGATGAAAGCCTGTGACCGCACTTGCTGCAGAAAACGTCGCCAGCGTCGACTATTCCGCCGCACCACTGACACCAATCGTCTAACGCCGACATCTTGCGCGTCCTCGGTCGGGAGGATTGGTGTCAAACCCGCGCCTCGCAGAGATCGCCAACCTCATCTCCCGGGTGACGGCTTGTCAGTTGCCGTCCGTGTCGAAATACATGCTGAGCGACGCGACCTTGCCGTGGGGATTGAAGCTCCAGACGTGCAGGAAGTTTCCATTGTAGATCGACGACGTTCTGTCGGGAGTGGTGTCTTCGATTTTTGCACCGACGATGACCCACCGGCCAAATTCCCGCATTATTCCGTCCGCGAGCCCGCAGAAAGGCCGGATGATGCCGAAAGGACTGGCGCCGGCCAGCATGAACCGGCCCGCGTAATAATGTTTGATCTGCGCTATCCCGACGAAGCGCCCGCCATAGGGCACCGCTCCTTCGGAGTCGCCATCTCCGACAATCAGGATGGCATCATCTGCGAACACGGAAACAACGTAATCAAATTCGCGCTTATCGAAATGTGGGTACCAGGTGTTCACCAGATCCGAATGTTCGCCCATTTTTGCATCTCTCCATGAATTGCCTGATCGCAGTTATTTGAGGTTCAGCAACTGTCGGGATACTTTGCTCGGTCTCCGTTCCAAATATAAATAGAGGCGCTTTTGCCGAATGTTAGTTCATGATGGCCTGCGGCGCTACCGAAGTCCCGTCCGGCAGGGCCCCATCATGCGGGCGACGTCGCCCGGCATGTCCATGGCCAATAAGGCAGTCGCGAACGATGCCCGCAAAGGTTGCGTTTCGCAGGCTCGCTAATTGGAAGCGAATGCAATGGCTTAGTGGTCGGCTTGATCCGGGTTGAAGGGTTTTTGGAGACTTCTGGAGGCCAACAGAGGCTCGCCGCGGCGTAGCCCTTCGGGCGAAGCTCAACTCGTCTCGGCGTAACCCATTTGGGTTGGGCGAAACCGGACCCGTCTCGGCGTAGCCGGTTTGGGCGAAGCCGGATGAGCCTGGACCTCGAGAAGCGAACTCAACCCGCCGTCAACAAGCGCAGCGTTGCATCGTATCGAATACCTTGCCCTCCAACGAGGGCCATTGCATCGACCTTGGCGCCGGTCTCGTTGTAGGTGCCGAAAAATCCGATGTGTTGGACCCGGGCCGCCATCGGTCGCCCGGTCGGGGTATGTTCGTGGCTGGTCATCTTGCCTTTCCAATTTCCAGCAGAGCACTCATAGCTGCCGGTGTAATAGACGTACGCGTCGCCGCCATGCAGCTGACCGTCGCGCAAGATCAGGACACCACCAACGTCCTCGGCCATGCCTTCGCGGGACTTCGCGTGCAACGAATAGAGCCCGTTCTTGATCATGATTGCTTCCACGCCCGATCACCTGCAAACATTGTCGGCGCATACCCGCCGCCATCCGACGCGACTTCTCGCTTTGGGAGTCTGACTTAAGTTTATAGCGGGCGGACCGAAATGGCGACGTCATCGCCACGATCAAGAGTAAACCTTGCCGTGCTGTACTGTAGAAGCGATCCAAATGAGCCCGGGACCATCCGCACCCACCCGGTTCCCCCTTAACCACTAAGACCATCGTTCACACCGGGGTCGCAATGGGGTCACGTTGCCGCGCTATGTCGGCGGCAACGGGAGTGCGCATGACAAAAATTTCGCCGAATGGCTTCAAGCCGGAACTGGTTTCAACGATGCAATCGGTGCTGGAAGCGGCGTCAGCCCATATCGACACCACGTCGGGCAAGCCCGCCACGTCGGCGATCAAGGTGAAGATGGCCTCGCGCATCCTGGCGACCGCGGCAGCAGGCGTCACCGACGCCGGCCAATTGCAATCGGCCGCGATTGAAGAGGGGCTCTGCCCGGCGGATTGAGAGTGCCCGCTTTAGAAGTTGGCCGCGCCCAAATCGTAGGACCCCCGGGTGCCGCGCACGTAAACGCGGGCGGCCGCGGCGCAGATCTTGTCGCGGTTGGCGTCGAAGGCGTTCAGGCAACCTGATTCATCAAGCGGGACGCCGGGCTGGATTCGCGCCAGCGCCGCCTCGTTGACATAAAACGAGGCCTCGATCGCGCTGTCATATCCCCAAAACCGCACGGCGCGCCGTGTGTGGTCGTAGCTGCGGCTATGGTTCGGAAAATCGATCATGGTCGTTCTCATTTACCAGTGGCCGTGACGCCGGCCCCAATAGCTCCCGCCACCAAACAGGAGCACCACGACGCCAACAATCAGGATCGGTTCAACGCCCAGGATCGGTTCCATCGGAATCCTCTGCTGGCCTGCGGCTGAATTTACCGCACGTCGAGGGACTCAACGGCCCATTCGGGCCGTTGTTCCCGGCAAACCCGGAACCTGCCTCAATTGCCGTACAGATAATTCGGCAGCCACAGCGTCATGCCGGGCCAGATGTACATCAGAACCATGCAGATGATGACGATGAACATGTACGGCATCATGCCGGAAAATATCTGGTTCAGCGTGACGTGCTTCGGCGCGACGCCCTTCAGATAGAACGCCGACATCGCCACCGGCGGCGACAGGAAGGCGGCCTGCAGGTTCACGAACACCAGGACGCCCCACAGGATCGGGTCGATGTTGAAGTGTTTCAGCATCGGCAGGAAGATCGGCACGAATATCACGATGATCTCGGTCCATTCCAGCGGCCAGCCCAGGATGAAGATGATCGCCTGCGACAGGATCATGAACTGGACCGGCGTCATGTTGAGCGACAGCACCCAGTTCTCCAGCACCGCCTGACCGCCGAGGATGGCGAACACCGCCGAGAACAGCGCCGAGCCGACGAACAGCCAGCACACCATCGAGGTGGTCTTCGCGGTGAGGAACACCGCTTCCTTGGTGCGCTTCCAGTCGAGCGTGCGGGCCTGGAACGCGAGCAGGAACGCGCCGGCGGCACCCACCGCGGCCGATTCCGTAGCCGTGGTGATGCCGAGCAGGATCACCGCCAGCACGATCGCGGTCAGAAGGCCGAGCGGCATCACGGAGGAAATCAGAAGCCGCAGCACCTCGAACTGCTCGGCCTCCATGGTCCAGTAGTAATAGAGCAGCACCAGGCCGAAGATGGCGGCGATGAAGGCGAAGTAGGTATAAAACTCCGGCGGCGGTCCGGTGTTGGTAGGCGCGGTGATGGTGCTCCGCAATTCGGCGCTGCCCATCTGCTGCAGCGTTTCCGGTTCGCTCTTGGTCGCGGCGCCGGACCGGCCGCCGCCGAGCTCTTCCAGCTTCTCTTCCGCGGGCTGCGAAGTGGCACCAGCGCCCAAGGGCTGCGGCGCGTCGTCGACCTTCTGTGTCGTCGACATCGCAGGCGGCGTCGGGATGTCCGGCTGCTGATGGATCACGACATACCACCAGGTCGCCCACAATGTCGCCACCGTCAGCACCAGCGGCACCAGGGCAAAACCGAAATTCTTCAGGAGCATCGAGTAGCCGATGCGCGCGCCGTCGGCGGTGATGTTCATGGCCCTGGCCGGCGCCAGTACGGCCGAGAACAGCGCCGGCAGCATCTTGCGCGAATAGGCCTGCTGCAATTCGGCGATCCAGGGCCGCACCGGAATGCGGGTCTCGCTCTCGGGCAGCTTTGGCGCGATCTTTGGATTAATCAGCGCCCAGCCGATGATGTAGACGAGGTAGAGGAAGGCGAGAAAGAAGCCCGGAAACATCGCGGCGGCATAGAGCTTCACCACGGATTGTCCGGCTACCGCCGCATAGACGATGATCATCACCGAAGGCGGGATCAGGATGCCGAGCGTGCCGCCGGCGGTGATGACGCCGGCAGCGAGCTTGACGTCGTAGCCGGCTTTCAGCATCGGATTGAAGGCGATCACGCCCATCAGCACCACCACGGCGCCGACCAGGCCGCTAGCGATGCCCCAGAAGGTGCAGACGATCAGGGTGGCGACGGCAAGCGAGGCGGGCACGCGGCGGAACGCCAACTGGATCGAATAGAACATCTTGTCGACCAGCGCGCCGCGCTCCATCACGTAACCCATTAAGACAAATAACGGGATGGAGATGAGCACGTCGTTGGTCATCGCACCGTAGGTGCGCTGGACCATCAGGTCGAAGATGTGGTTGTCGGCCCAGGCCTCGCCGCCCTTGTAATAGGCGAAGAAGCCGAAGAACATGCCGAGCCCCATCAGCGTGAACGCGGTCGGGAAGCCCATCATGATCACGACCACGATGAGGCCGAGCATCAAAAGCCCGAGTGCCGGATCGCTCATCGCTGCAAGTCCCCGCCCATGCCGCGTTGCCGCGCACTTTCCTCGATATTCTGCGCGTGCGCGATCGCATCCCGGCGCGATTCCTCGTCGACATGCTCGCTGTGCGCCAGCTGCTCCTCGACCACGTCGATCTCGTTGACGTCCTTGAGCCGGCTCGGCCAGGCCCCGGTCTGCAGGCACACCACGCAGCGCATGATCTCGGCGGCGCCCTGCAGCAGCAGCAGCGCGCCGGCGAGCGGGATCATGAACTTGAATTGCCAGACCGGCGGTCCGTCGGCCGTGACATTGGAATGCTCGTTGATGCGGTAGGAGGCGGACGCATAGTCCCAGCCGGCATAGAGCAGTGCCGCGATGCCCGGCAGGAAGAAGACGATGTAGAGCACGATATCGAGCGTCGCCTGGGTGCGCGGCTTCATGGAAGAGTAGAGGAAGTCGCCGCGGACATGGGCGTTCTGCGCCAGCGTGTAGGCGCCAGCGATCATGAACAAGGTGCCGTAGAACATGTTGGACGCGTCGAAGATCCATGCCGTCGGCATGTTGAGGATGTAGCGCTTGAACACTTCGGCGCAGACCAGGGCCATCAGCCCCACGATCAGCCACGCGGCGGCCTTGCCGAACCAGGTAGAGATGCCGTCGATCGTATGCAGGAGGCGCTGCGCGTTCATGTGAGGTGCGGCCGATTTGGAGGGCGTTCTAACGAGACGCCGACAATACGAAGCATCATCCGGGATTGCCATCCCGGATGATGCGTTACTTCAACTGATTATGAGGTCAGGTCTTCTTCTTGGCGTTGGGCCCGAAATAGTGGTTATAGGCCATGCGGCGGTTCACGACCGTATCCTGCTCCCACTGCGTCACCCGCTTGGCGAATGCCAGCTGCGAGGCGACGATTTCCTTGAACAGCGGGTTGTCGGCGGACTTCTTCTCAATGACCTGGTCGTAGATATCCAGCTGCTTCTGCAGGATCGAGTCGGGCGTCTTGTAGAACTTGACCTTGTCCTTGGTCTGCATCTCTTCGTAGTCCTTGGAATAGCGGTCGATCGCCTTCCAGGCCATGTCCTGACCGGCCGCATCGACGGCATTCGCGATGATCGCCCGCATCTTCTCCGGCAGTGCCTCATACTTGGTCTTGTTGAACATGATCTCGAATTGCTCGGCGTTCTGATGGTAGCTCTGCAGCATGCAGACCTTGGAAACGTCGGGGAAGCCGAGGATGCGGTCGGAGGAGGCGTTGTTGAACTCGGCGGCATCGAGCAGGCCGCGGTCCATCGCCGAGACGATTTCACCGCCCGGCAATGCGTTGACGGCCGCACCAAGCCCGGTGAACACGTCGATCGAGATGCCGACCGTCCTGAACTTGACGCCCTGCAGGTCCTCGGCCTTGGTCACCGGCTTCTTGAACCAGCCGAGCGGCTGGGTCGGCATCGGTCCATAAGGAAACGAGACGACATTGGCGTCGATCGAGGCGTAGAGCTTGGCCAGCAGTTCCTTGCCGCCACCATATTTGTGCCAGGACAGCAGCATGTTGGCGTCCATCGCATAGCCCGGGCCCGAACCCCACAGCGCCAGCGCGTTCTGCTTGCCGTAGTGATAGACCAGCACGCCGTGGCCGCCGTCGAGCGTGCCTTTCGACACCGCGTCGAGCAGGCCGAAGGCGGGAACCACCGCGCCGGCCGGCAGCACTTCGATCTTGAGGTCGCCGCCGGTCATGTCGTTGACCTTCTTGGCGTAGTCGAGCGCGTATTCGTGGAAGATGTCCTTGGCCGGCCAGGTGCTCTGCC
>JACDAG010000521.1 GCA_013695565.1 Bradyrhizobium sp. | reverse complement strand
GATCTCCCTGATGGCAGTCACCGACTCCTGTGTTGCGGCCTGGATGCCGGTGATCTGCTGACCGATCTCGCCGGTGGCCTTGGCGGTTTGCTCGGCGAGGGCCTTGACCTCGGACGCCACGACCGCAAAACCGCGACCGGCCTCGCCGGCACGCGCCGCTTCGATGGTGGCGTTGAGCGCGAGCAAATTGGTCTGTGACGCGATGTCGTTGATCAGGCCGATCACTTCGCCGATCTTGTGGGCGGCGACCGCGAGGCCCTGGACGGTCTCGTTGGTGCGCTGGCCGTCTGCGGCGGCCTTGTCGGCGATCTGGGCAGCCTGTCCGACGCGCTGGGTGATCTCGGAGATCGAGGCCGAGAGCTCCTCGGCGGCCGATGCCACCGTCTGCACATTGGCCGACGCTTCCTGAGAGGCCATCGCCACTGCCTTGGAGCGGTCGCTGGCCTGGCTCGCGGTTTGGGACATCCCTTGCGCGGTACCCTGCATTTGCTGCGCGTCCTTGATGACGTCACCAACGACGGCCTGGACGCTGGCTTCGAACCTGTTGGCCAGATCCATCATCGATTTGCGCTTCTCCGCATCGGCCTCGCTCTTCACCTGCACCTGCTCGGCGTGCATCTTGGTGATCGCTTCGGCATTGTCCTTGAACACGCGCAGCGACTTGGCGAGCGCGCCGACTTCATCCTTGCGCGCGGTATAGGGCACCTCGAAAGCGCTGTCGCCGGACGCCAGCCGGTCGGTCAGGTTGGTGATGATGGTGAGCGGCCGCGTCACGCTGCGGCCGATGAAGAATGCGCTGACCAAAACGAGCGCGAACACGGCGAGACAAACCAGCGCGAACATCTGCGCGGTCTGCCGGAACACCGCATCGACATCGTCGAGATAGATACCGGTGCCGATGATCCAGCCCCACGGCGCAAAGCCCTTCACATAGGAAATCTTCGAGACCGGTTGCTCGAAGCCGGGCTTCGGCCACAGATAGCTATAGAAGCCCGCACCTTGCGCCTTCACGACGTCGACGAATCCGATGAACAGCCGGTTGCCGTTCGGATCCTTCATCTCGCCGAGCTCCTTGCCGTCAAGCTCGGGCTTGATCGGATGCATGATCATCTTCGGCGACATGTCGTTGATCCAGAAATACTCGACCTTGTCGTAGCGCAGGCCCTTGAGCTCCTGGATCGCGGCCTTTTGCGCGTCGTCGCGTTTCAATGTTCCGGCGACTTCGAGCTTCTGGTAGTGGTTCAGGATGCCGTAGCCGATGTCGATCATCTGCTGGGTCTTGGCCTGGCGATCCGTCATCATCTGCGCCCGCATGGTGGTGAGCGCGATCGGCGCCATGATGACCATGCCGGCGAGGCTGAGACCGATCATGACGGCAAGCTTGAAGCTGATGCGGGAAAAGAACATCGGTCAAATCCTAGGATGAGACGGGAAATTGCCGCTTCAATATAGACGGGACCTATTAGCGAAGTTTTAAGCATGCGCTGGGCGGCACCGGAGACCCGGTTGTATTGATATTGTTGAGCTTTGCTGCTGGAGCCTGAGGCCCGGCCGGGATCGCCTCCCACGGGGTCAGCCTCGATCTGGAAGCCACATGTTCTTGCCCGATCGCTCAAACCGAACGCCCTGGCTTCCGCAGCCTGGCCGGCATGGCCCGGGGTTCCGGAATCACCATACGAACACACAAGCAACGCCCAGTGACCAAGCGGGAACTCCTGTTTTGGCGCAACCATCGGCGACGCGAGCCATTGGTTCGCAGTCAAGGAAACAAAGGGACATCAAAAATGTCGAATCCAAACCGCAACAACTCGAATCCAAACTCCACGCAGCAAGAAGATGGCAAGGAACAGCTCGACGTGGCGACCGCCTCAGCCACCACCTTCCCCGCCGGCTTTCAGGCGCTTGCCACAGCGTACGGCGACTACACCAAGAAATCGTTTGAAGACACGCGGTCTTTCGTCGAGAAACTCTCGGGCGTGAAATCGTTCGAGAAGGCGATCGAAATTCAAACCGAATACGCCAAGACGGCTTACGAAACATTCGTAACCGAGTCGCAGAAGATTGGCGCGCTGTACGGCGATCTTGCCAAGCAGTCCTACAAGCCATTCGGCGGCTTCGGTATCAGGACCAATCCAACCAACCGTTAGGTCTCGTAGACCGACAGGTCGTGCCCCGCGATGTCAGGGCAAAGTCGCCCGCGCATCGCGGGACCTTTTCCGTTGATTAGTCAATTTCCGGGAGCTTGCGCTCGCATTTGTTACGAGAAGCATCATGACTATATCCAATCCACATTCCCGGAATCGCCCCCTCGATCCGGAGGGGGTCACGGCCGTGAACCAAGCGTACGACCTTGCATGTCAAACCCTTCAGAACATCGGACAGCTCGAAGTGGATCGCGAAATCATCGCCCGAAGAATTTTGCAGGCCGCTGAAAGCGGCGAGCGCGACGCCGACAAATTGTGTGCGCGCGCGATCCATGGCTTGACCGCGTTCGACTACCGGCAGCAGGGCATCTAGGCCACCAACGGAAAACGGCCGGAAAATTCGACCGGCCAGAGGGAGCCCTGCAGGTGAATGCAGAACTCCCTCGTAGTCCTGACAAGACACTGGCGGCAGTCTGTCTTGCCCGGTTGCACTTTGGGACCGTCTCAGTGCTATGCAGATGGCGCGTTGGCGGAGTCCATCTCGTCCTCGTTGCGCCTATCCAGCGCCAAAGCCATCTTTGGCGGCGGAATCGAAACTGTCTGTTCAATTTTGATCATGCGCGCAAATTTTCGGCCGACAATTTGCGATAACCGAAGTCGGGGGCCATGGCCTCGACGTTGAAACGGAGCATGGTTCGGGTTTCATTTATTTCGGAACCTGAGCAATATTGACCAGCAACCCCCGGTGTAAGGCGGGCATGCTGGTCCCATCACCGCCCGCCTCGGCATCTACCGGTGACTGAGAGCTTTGCGCTCCCGCCTGACTTGAAGGGGTGGATTGCAATGACCGCTTATCCCGCCGCAATTCCGCTGCTCGCCATCCAGCGCCTCCGCTGCCAAACATGCCAGACCCGCATGAGCCTTGCGCAGATCTCGCCTGGACCCAGCGGGTTTGAGCTTCGCACGTTCGATTGCTCCAGATGTGGCAACGTCGAAAAAATCGTCATCGCGTCAGATCCCATGAAGTCCGGCGATGTGGGCTGGCTCGTTGGCGAGTTGCGGCCGCCGACGTAACTTCATGATGCCGCCCGACCTGACCGCAACGCCCCGATCGAAAACGCTTGATCGCGCGCTTTCGCTTGTCGCGGCATTGATTCTCGCCGCTATCATCGTCGTTATCAGATACTGATCTTGTCCGATCGGAACGATCGTCGCCGGCAGATTGGGCACCGTGGCGCGGCCTCGACGGGCCAGACTATCCGTTGGAACGAAACTGGCAGCAGGATCCTCACGGCCCCCGGT
>JACDAG010000452.1 GCA_013695565.1 Bradyrhizobium sp. | reverse complement strand
AGCGTACCGATGGCAGGCCGCAGGCGCCGAGCAGGATCGCGTCGGCTTCTTCGCACAGCCGCACCGTACTGTCAGGCATCGATTTTCCGATGGCGAGATAATTGTTGGCTCCGGCCGGCGCGTCGGTGAAGCGGAATTTCAGGTCGGTCGTCGCCTCGATCTTTCGCAAAACTTCGAGCGCTGGCGCCATCACTTCAGGGCCGATGCCATCGCCGCCGAGTACGGCGATGTGGAGCGCATTATTTGCGGACATGGGGATTCCTTAGATCAAAACGAAACAGCGCACTAAATTCCGTCATTGCGAGCGAAGCGAAGCAATCCAGAGGCGTGGGCGGAACTCTGGATTGCTTCGTCGCAAGTGCTCCTCGCAATGACGGCGGTCGGAGCGGAATCCTACGGCGTCAATATCGCGCGCCCGACCAGTTTGCCTTTCTGCAAATCGGTCAGCGCCTCGTTGGCTTTCGCGAGCGGCATCGTCGTCACCGGGATCGGCGCGATCTTCTTGGTGCGGACCAGATCGAGCAGTTCCTGGGTTTCGCGCAGATTTCCGACATAGCTGCCCTGGATCGTCACCGCCTTGATCGGGATCAGCGGCAGCGCCCAGGTCGCGCCGCCGCCGAACAGGCCGACGATCACGAGCTTGCCGCCCTTGGTCAGGCAGTCGAAGCCGAGCTGCGTGGTCTGGGCGTTACCGACGAGATCAATCACCGCGCGGATCGGTCCGCCGGCTTTTTTCTGCAGCTGCTCGAGCGCATCCGCGGCCTTGCCGTCGACGGTTGCCAATGCACCGGCCGCTTCGGCGGCCTCGCGCTTGCGCGCGTCGATATCGACCATGATCGCGCCCTTGCCGCCCATCGCCTTCAACAGCGACAGCGCCATCAGGCCAAGGCCGCCGGCGCCAAAGATCACGATCGGCGTATGCAGGACGTTCTCGATCTTCTTCAGCGCGCTGTAGGTGGTGACACCGGAGCAGGCATAGGGCGCCGCGGTGACGGGATCGAGCCCGTTGAGGTTTAGCAAATATTTCGGATGCGGCACGGTCATGTGATCGGCATAGCCGCCGTCGCAATAAACCCCGAGCGAGTTCGGCTTGACAATGCACATGTTCTCATCGCCACCGATGCAGGTTTCGCATTTGCCGCAGCCGAGCCAGGGATAGACCAGCGTGACGTCGCCGACTTTCAGACCGCCGGTCGCGGCCTTGGCGTCGGGCCCGAACGCCAGGATCTCGCCGACGGTCTCATGGCCCATGGTCCGCGGCAGCGAAACGCCACGGTCCTTCAGCGACAGCGGCTTGCGGCCATGGCCGAGATCGTAGCCGCCCTCCCAGATGTGGAGATCGCTGTGGCAGACGCCGGCCGCTTTCACCTTGAGCAGCACCTGCGACCCCGTCGGTTCCGGCGTCGGATGATCGACTTCCCTCAAGGGGGCATTGAACTCGGCGACCTGGAAACTCTTCATCGCTTCTCTCCCGTCATTCTTGTTCTTGAAAGGTATTTTCGGGGCCAACATTGCCACGTCCGTCCAGATGAGACAAACGCGGCCTTTCGATATTCAGATCAGTGGATGATGGCAAGCCACGAACTGCCCTGATGCCACGGCGCGCAGTTCCGGCATCTCATCGCTGCATATCTGATCCGCCCGCGGGCAGCGGGTGCGGAAACGGCATCCGGATGGCGGCGAAATCGGCGATGGCGGTTCGCCGACCGGAACGGTCTCGGCCGGACGCACGTCCGGATCGGGCATCGGGATCGCTTCGATCAGCAGCGCGGTATAGGGATGCGCCGGCGTTGCGAATAACTGCTCGGAAGGACCGACTTCGCACAATCGCCCGAGATACATCACCGCGACGCGGTCGCTGACCGCCTTCACCACGGCGAGATCGTGCGCGATGAACAGCAGCGTCAAGCCGTAACGCGCCTTCATCTCTTCCAGCAGATTGAGAATTTGCGCGCGGATCGAAACGTCGAGCGCCGACACCGGCTCGTCGCAGACGATGAATTCGGGATTGAGCACCAGCGCGCGCGCAATGCAAATGCGCTGGCATTGGCCGCCGGAAAACTCGTGCGGCAACCGCCCGACCACCAGCGCCGGATCAAGGCCGACCGCGCTGAGCACTTCGTCGACCAGCTGCTTGCGTTTGGCCGGATCCTTGACGCCCGAAATGATCAGCGGCTCGGCGACGATGTCGCCGATCCGCCGCCGCGGATTCAGCGACGCAATCGGGTCCTGGAAGATCAGCTGCACGCGCTGGCGCATCAGGCGCAGCGTATCGCCCTGCATCGCCGTGAGATCCTGGCCGTCAAACAGCACGCGGCCCGAAACCGGCCGGCGCAGCTGCAACACCGCGCGGCCGAGCGTCGACTTGCCGCAACCGGATTCGCCGACCAGCCCGAGCGTCTCGCCGCGGGCGATCTGCAGGGACACGCTGGACACCGCATGCACGATCTTGTTGCCGACCGGGTATTCGACGACGAGCCTGTCGACGTCGAGCAACGGACCGTTTGCGGGCGAGGCTTGCTGCATCATGCGCCGGCCCCCGCTCTGGTTTCGATCGGATGGAAGCAGGCATAGAGATGATCAGGGGATTCCGCTTCCGCCAGATCGGGCTTTTCAGTATGGCATTGGCCGGCCGCATAGCGGCAGCGCGGCGAGAACGAGCAACCTTTCAGCGGACGGGTCGGATCGGGCGGCCGCCCCGAGATCGCAGGCAGCGGCGTATGCGGCTTGGCATCGATCTTGGGAAGGGCTGCGAGCAACGCCTCCGTATAAGGCATCCGCATTTTCTTGAACAAGGCCGGCGTCGGTGCCCGCTCCACCACGCGGCCGGCATACATGACCGCGACTTCATCAGTGCGGCCGGCGACGACGCCGAGATCATGGGTGATCAGGATCATCGCCATATGGCGCCGGCGCTGCTCGCGCGCCAACAGATCGAGAATCTGGGCCTGGATCGTCACGTCGAGCGCAGTGGTCGGCTCGTCGGCGATCAGCAGTTTCGGTTCGCACGACAGCGCGATCGCAATCGCCACCCGCTGCCGCATGCCGCCGGACAATTGATGCGGATATTGCATCAGCCGCTGCTCGGGCGCGGGAATGCCGACCGCGGCAAGCAGCTCGACGCTGCGTCTGGTGGCTGCCGCCATATCAAGCTCAAGATGTTCCTGCAGCGTCTCGATCAACTGGGTGCCGATGGTCAGCACCGGATTGAGCGAGGTCATCGGATCCTGGAACACGACTGCCAGCGACCGGCCGCGCAGCTTGCGCAGTTTTTCCGGCGAGAGCTGCAGCAGGTCCTGTCCGTCGAACATCACGCGACCGGAGAGTTTTGCCTTTTTCGGCAGCAATTGCAGGATCGCCCGCGACAGCATAGTCTTGCCGCAACCGGACTCGCCGACCACGCCGAGCGTCTGCCCGGGCCCGACGGTGAGGTCGACATGATCCACCGCGCATAGATTGCCGCGCGGCGTCGGCAAATTGACGGTGACTTCCTCGACGGAAAGCAGCGGTCCCTCTGTCACAGCGCGCCCTGACGGGGATCGGTGAGCGCCCTCAGCGTGTCGCCAACCAGGTT
>JACDAG010000459.1 GCA_013695565.1 Bradyrhizobium sp. | reverse complement strand
AGCGACGAAGCAATCCAGCTCTTCCTTGCAGCCCCTGGATTGCTTCGCTACGCTCAATGACGAATGAGTGAAGGAGATACGATCATGACGGCCAGCATCGTTGGATGGGCGCACACGCCGTTCGGTAAATTCGACACCGAGACCGTTGAAAGCCTTGTGATCAAGGTCGCCAACGAAGCGATGGCTGACGCCGGGATATCCGCGGGCGATGTCGACGAGATCGTGCTCGGGCATTTTAACGCCGGCTTCTCGCCGCAGGATTTCACCGCCTCGCTGGTGCTGCAGGCCGATCCGCAATTGCGTTTCAAGCCGGCCACGCGCGTCGAGAATGCCTGCGCCACCGGCTCGGCGGCGGTGCATCAGGGCGTTCGCGCCATCGAGGCTGGTGCTGCGAAAATCGTGCTGGTAGTCGGCGTCGAGCAGATGACGCGTACGCCTTCGGCCGAGATCGGACGCAACCTGTTGCGTGCCTCCTATCTGCCCGAAGACAGCGATACGCCGGGAGGTTTTGCCGGCGTGTTCGGCAAGATCGCACAGGCCTATTTCCAAAAATATGGCGACCAGTCCGATGCGCTCGCGATGATCGCTGCCAAAAATCATAAAAACGGTGTGTCAAATCCCTACGCGCAAATGCGCAAGGATTTCGGCTACGAATTCTGCCGCTCCGAAAGCGAGAAAAATCCGTTTGTGGCCGGGCCGCTGAAGCGCACCGATTGTTCGCTGGTGTCGGACGGCGCGGCGGCGCTGGTTCTAACGGATTCCGAGACCGCCAAGACGATGGCCAAGGCGGTGAACATAAAGGCCACCGCACACGCCCAGGATTTCCTGCCGATGTCGAAGCGCGACATCCTGCAGTTCGAAGGCTGCACGGTGGCCTGGCAGCGCGCGCTGCAGCAGGCCGGCGTCAGCCTTTCTGATTTGTCGTTCGTCGAAACCCATGACTGCTTCACCGTCGCCGAGCTGATCGAATATGAAGCGATGGGCCTGACGCCGCGCGGGCAGGGCGCCCGTGCCATCAAGGAAGGCTGGACCCAGAAGGACGGCAAGCTGCCGGTCAATCCGTCCGGCGGCCTCAAGGCCAAGGGCCATCCGATCGGCGCCACCGGCGTCTCCATGCATGTCATGACCGCGATGCAGCTGGTCGGCCAGGCGCCCGAGGGCATGCAGCTGAAAAATCCAAAACTCGCCGGCATCTTCAACATGGGCGGGGCTGCGGTGGCGAATTACGTCTCGATCCTGGAGCCGGCGAAGTAATAGCTTGTCGTCCCGGCGAAGGCCGGGACCCATAACCACCGTCGCTCGTTGTTTGCCGAGCCATTGGTTCCGTCTTCCGATTGTATCTTCACGGCGTGGGTCCCGGCGTTCGCCGGGACGACGCGAGTTGGGGCCACACGCATACGCCCATACGCCGAACACCCTTGCTCTTCGTTTCGCCCTGCCGTTACTAGGTCGTAACAACGACATCGGGAGCGACTTGGGCCATGGGACCACTAAAAGGCATCAAGGTCGTCGACATGACGTCCGTGCTGATGGGGCCCTTTGCCACCCAGACGCTCGGCGATTACGGCGCGGACATCATCAAGGTGGAATCGCACGATGGCGACGTCACGCGGCAGATCGGGCCGACGCGGCATCCCGGCATGGGGCCGGTATTCCTCAACACCAACCGCAACAAACGCAGCATCTGCCTCGACCTGAAGAAGCCGGCCGGTCGCGACGCCGTGCTGCGGCTGATCGCGCAGGCCGACGTGCTGGTCTACAATGTGCGCCCGCAGGCGATGGCGCGGTTGCAGCTCGGCTACGACGTGGTGTCGAAGATCAACCCGCGCCTGATCTATACCGGCGTGTTCGGTTTTGGTCAGGACGGGCCGTATGCCGCCAAACCCGCTTATGACGATCTGATCCAGGGCGCCACCGCATTGCCGGCGCTGATGGCGCAGACCGGCGACGGCGTGCCGCGTTATGTTCCGAACGCACTGGTCGACCGCATCGTCGGGCTCACCGCGGTCGGCGCGATCTGCGCCAGCCTGGTCGATCGCAACCGCACCGGCCGTGGCCAGCGCGTCGACATCCCCATGTTCGAGACCATGGCGAGTTTCGTGATGGGCGACCACATGGGCGGGCTCACCTATGACCCGCCGCTCGACAAGGGCGGCTATGCCCGGCATCTGTCGCCGGACCGGCGGCCCTACAAGACCTCGGATGGCTACATCTGCGTGATCGTCTACAACGACAAGCAGTGGGAGAACTTTTTTCACGCCACCGGCCGCGACGATCTCCGTACCAATCCGAAATTCGCGACCTTTGCCGGCCGCGCCACCAATATCGATGTCGTCTATGCCGAACTGGCGCGCATCCTCGAAACCAAATCCACCGCGGAATGGACCGCCATTCTGGAGAAGGCCGACGTGCCGGTCATGCCGATGCATGATCTGGAAAGCCTGCTGCAGGACCCGCACATCGTCGCGACCGATTTTGCGCCCGTGATCGATCATCCGACCGAGGGACGGATTCGCAACATGCGGTCGTCGGCGCGCTGGTCGGAAACGCCGGTGGAGATGACGCGGCTGGCGCCGCGCCTCAGCGAGCACAGCGCCGAGATATTGCGGGAAGCCGGCTTCTCGGCGGACGAAATTGCCGCCCTGGTGCGCGACGGCGTCACCAAGGCCGCATCGAACACTTGAGGGATTGAGACCATGGATTTCGCGCTGTCGGCCAACCAGGAATCGATCCGCGATGCGATCGGGAAAATCTGTTCGCGCTTTGACGACGCCTATTGGCTGAAGAAGGACAAGGAGGGCGGCTTTCCCGCCGACTTCCACCGTGCGCTCGCCGACGCCGGCTGGCTCGGCATCTGCATCCCCGAGGAATATGGCGGCTCGGGCTTGGGCATTACCGACGCTGCGATCATGATGCGGACGATTTCGGAATCCGGCGCCGGCATGTCCGGTGCGTCCGCGGTGCACATGAACGTGTTCGGGCTCAATCCGGTGGTGGTGTTCGGCACCAAGGAACAATGCACGCGGATGCTGCCGCCGATCATCGACGGCCGCGACAAATCCTGTTTTGCGGTGACCGAACCCAATACCGGGCTCAACACCACGCAGCTCAAGACGCGGGCGGTGCGCAAGGGCGACAAATACATCGTCAACGGCCAGAAGGTCTGGATTTCGACAGCCCAGGTCGCCAACAGAATCCTGCTGCTGGCGCGCACCACGCCGCTGGAAGAGGTGAAGAGCCCGACCAAGGGCCTGAGCCTGTTCTACACGGACTTCGACAAGAAGCGTGTCGCCGTGCATGAGATCGAGAAGATGGGCCGCAAGCCCGTCGATTCCAACGAATTGTTCTTCGAGAACTTTGAAATCCCGGTCGAGGACCGCCTTGGCGAGGAGGGCCGCGGCTTCGAATATATCCTGCACGGCATGAACCCGGAGCGCATCCTGATCGCGGCCGAAGCCGTCGGTCTCGGCCAGGTGGCGCTGACGCGGGCGGCGGCCTATGCCAAAAGCCGCATCGTGTTCAATCGCCCGATCGGCATGAACCAGGGCATCCAGCATCCGCTCGCCAAAAACTGGATGGAACTGGAAGCCGCGTGGCTGATGGTGCTCTCGGCCGGCTGGCAATACGACCAGGGCATGCCCTGCGGTCCTGCCGCCAATGCCGCGAAATATCTCGCAGCCGAAGCCGGATTCCACGCCTGCGAGCAGGCGGTCATGACCCATGGCGGCTTCGGCTACGCCAAGGAATATCACGTTGAGCGTTATCTGCGGGAATCCCTGATCCCCCGCATCGCGCCGATCAGCCCGCAACTCATTCTCAGTTTCATCGCCGAGAAGGTGCTTGGGTTGCCGAAATCGTATTGAAGATGGGCCGGGCGCAGTCTCTCAATTCGTCATTCCGGGGCGATGCGAAGCATCGAACTACGATGTGCAATTGCACATCGGAGAATCTCGAGATTCCGGGTCTGCGCCTGCGGCGCATCCCGGAATGACCGGAGTTGTGCCATGAGCTTCATCACCGGCGTCGGCCTGACGTCCTACGGCAAGCACGAAGGCTCGTCCTCGCTCGATCTCATGAGCGAGGCGGCCGAGCTTGCGATTGCCGACGCCGGACTGAAGCGCTCGGAAATCGACGGCATTCTCTGCGGCTACAGCACGGTGTCGCCGCATATCATGCTGGCAACGGTATTTGCCGAGCATTTCGGCATTCAGCCGTCCTATGCGCACGCCATACAGGTCGGCGGCGCCACCGGACTCGCGATGACCATGCTGGCGCATCATCTGGTCGATGCCGGC
>JACDAG010000425.1 GCA_013695565.1 Bradyrhizobium sp. | reverse complement strand
GGTCTATACCGACACCGCGCCGCTGCGCGCGTTCCGCAAGGGCGAGAAGCTGGAGCCGATTACGCAGTTCTGAAGTGAACTGGAATTGGAGCGCTCATTGTTGCATGGGTGGCTTGAGGGGGTACGGTCTATCGATAAGCCTTAACCCCTCACCCGGCGCTACGCGCCGACCTCTCCCAACGGGAGAGGTAACGCAAGAGAAAGATCACGCCGCCGGCTGGGCGGCGTTGTCCTCGCTGGCGAGCAGATGCAGCAGCGCGCTCTTGATCGCGGCCTGTCGCGTCGGCGCGTTGATCTGGGCGCCGAGCAGGTCGGTGACGTAGAACACGTCGCGGGCGCGCTCGCCGAAGGTCGCGACATGGGCGGAGGCGATATTGAGGTTCAATTTCGATATCGCCGTCGTCAACTGGTACAGCAGGCCCGGGCGGTCGAGGCCGGAGACCTCGATCACGGTGTAGCGGTCGGACCATTGGTTGTTGATGATGACCTCGGGTTCGACCACGAACGGCCGCACCTTGCCGCGCGCGGCGGCTCTCCGCGCCACCACGTCAGGCAACCGCAATTTGCCTTCGAGCACCTGCTCGATCATCTCGCCGATTCGTGTCGCGCGGCGGCCCTCGTCCTCGTCGCGGTCGTATTCCCTGGAGATAGCGATGGTGTCGAGCGCGCGGCCGTCGGTGGTGGTGTAGATCTGGGCGTCGACGATGTTGGCGCCCGCCGATGCGCAGGCGCCGGCGATGATCGACAGCAGCCAGGGATGATCGACCGCGAGTATGGTCAACTCGGTGACGCCGCGCGCCTCGTCGAAGCCGACATTGATCGCGAGCTTGTGGCCGGCCTGTTCGCTCGCCTTGAGGAACCGTGCATGGCGAATTTTGCGCGGCAGCTCGACCTTGAGCCAATAGGCCGGATAGTGTCGCGAGATGTAGGCGTTGAGTTCGGCCTCCGGCCACTCAGTGAACGCGGCGCGAAACTCCCGTTGCGCCACCTCGATGCGCTGGGCACGGTTCACTTCCGAGAAGCCGCCGGTCAGCACCGGTTCGGTTTCGTAATACAGCGTGCGCATCAACTGCGCCTTCCAGCCGTTCCAGACGCCGGGACCGACGCCGCGGATGTCGGCGGTGGTCAGGATGGTTAACAGCTTCATCTGCTCGACCGACTGCACCACGGCGGCGAAATTCTCGATGGTCTTGCGATCGGAAAGGTCGCGCGACTGCGCCACCGTCGACATCGTCAGATGTTCCTCGATCAGCCACGCCACCGTTTCGGTGTCGGCGGCGTTGAAGCCGAGCCGCGGACACAGCCGCCGCGCCACCTTGGCGCCGGCGATCGAATGATCCTCGGGCCGGCCCTTGGCGATGTCGTGCAACAGCGTGGTGATGTAGATCACCGCGCGATGTTCGGGGCGGATTTTGCGCATCAGATCGCTGGCGACGGTGAACTCGTCATTGCCGCCGCGCTCGATGTCCTGAAGGTAGCCGACGCAGCGCAGCAGGTGCTCGTCCACCGTGTAATGGTGGTACATGTTGAACTGCATCATCGACACGATCTTGCCGAAGGCGCGGATGAAGTGACCGAGTACGCCGGTCTCGTTCATGCGCCGCAACACAGTCTCGGCGTTATCGGACGTCAGGATCTCCATGAACAGGCGGTTGGCTTCCGGATTTTCCCTTAAGCCGGTGTTGATCAGCTTCAGCGACCGCGTCACCGTGCGCATCGCATCGGGATGGAAGGCGAGGTTGTTCTTCTGTGCCAGCCGGAAGATGCGGATCAGATTGACCGGGTCGTGCTTGAAGATGTCGGGTGCGGCGAGATTGATGCGGTTGTTGTCGATGATGAAATCGTCGGAGTCAGGCACCCGCCGTCGCTTGGTGGCCGGCCGGAAGCGCGCCACCACGCGGCTCAGCACCGGCGCAGGCTTGGCCTGTTCGTCTTCCAGCTTGGCGCACAGGATCGCGGTGAGGTCGCCGACGTCCTTGGCGACCAGGAAGTAGTGCTTCATGAAGCGTTCGACGTCCTGCATGCCGGGATGCGAGGTATAGCCGAGGCGGACCGCGATCTCGCGCTGCATGTCGAATGACAGCCGCTCTTCGGCGCGGTTGGAAACGAAATGCAGATTGCAGCGCACCGACCACAGGAAGTCGGCGCAGCGGCGGAAGGTGCGGTACTCCTGCGCGTCGAACACGCCGCGCTCGACCAGCTCGTCGGTCTCGCGCACGCGATAGACGTATTTCGCGATCCAGAAAAGTGTATGGAGATCGCGCAAGCCGCCCTTGCCGTCCTTGACGTTGGGTTCGACCAGGTAGCGCGACTGTCCGCCGCGGCGATGGCGCTCTTCGCGTTCGGCGAGCTTGGCGGTGACGAAGTCCGCCGCGGAGCCCTGCACGATGTCCTTGTGGAAGCGCGCGACCAGTTCGTCGTACAGCGGCTGGTCGCCGGTCAGGAAGCGCGTCTCCAGGATGGCGGTGCGGATCGTCATGTCGCCGCGCGCCTGCCGGATCGATTCATCGACCGAGCGCGTGGCGTGGCCGACCTTCAGCCCCATGTCCCACAGGCAATAGAGAATGGCTTCGGCGACCTGCTCGCCCCAGGCGGTCTGCTTGTAGGGCAGGATGAACAACAGATCGATGTCGGATTCCGGCGCCATCAATCCGCGGCCGTAACCGCCGGTCGCGACCACCGCCATGCGCTCGGCGCCGGAGGGCACCGGCGAGCGATAGAGATGGCGGGTGGCGGCGGAATAAAGAATGCGGATGATCTCGTCCTGCACCAAGCACAGCCGTTCGGCGCAGCGCCGCCCGTGCCGATCCTTCAGCAGCAC
>JACDAG010000418.1 GCA_013695565.1 Bradyrhizobium sp. | reverse complement strand
GCACCTCGATGCGCAGGTCGATGCGGTCCATCAAAGGGCCGGAGATGCGCATCTGATAATCCGACGTGCAGCGGTCGATCCGTCCGCGCTTGCAGGAATATCCAGGTTCGTAGGCATGGCCGCAGCGGCACGGGTTCATCGCCGCGACCAGCATGAACCGCGCCGGATAGGTGACGCGGTGATTGGCCCTGGACACCGCGACCTCGCCGTTCTCCAGCGGCTGGCGCAGCGAATCCAAGACGCGCGGATCGAACTCCGGCAATTCGTCGAGGAACAGCACGCCCTGATGCGCCAGCGAGATCTCGCCGGGCTTTGCGCGCATGCCGCCGCCGGTCAGCGCGGCCATGCTGGCGGAGTGATGCGGGCTGCGGAACGGCCGCCGCGCCGTCAGCGCGCCGTCGCGGATTTCGCCGGCGACGGAGGCGAGCCGCCAAGCCGAGTCCCGACCTGCCCTGACGCTCCGTGGAAACGCGAAAATAGGCGATAAACTTCGTCACGGTGCCCTCACAACTGACGAGCGCGATCGCTCAAAACGGAAAATCAGACAACAGATCGTTTTGAACCGTCTAGAGCCCGTTGGATCAATGACTTCGGCTTCTACGCGCGCGAGCACCACGCCGCACTGATTCGCCAAGAAAGGCTTATGGCGGGTATTTGCACTTTCTCCGAATTGCCGGATGCTCTCCGAGACCGCGCCATGCTCATGCACGAAGGTGGGAGCCGGCTGCAGCTATGAGGACGCCCAGGTGCTGGCCGGGTACGAGGGGCATGTGCCCCGGGCCAAACGCATTCAACGCAGCGGTGCAGAAGGCAATGGCCGCCTAGTTGGTGCCGAGCGAATCGTGCTAGTTCGGCGGGATGTTTAATAGGAAAACGCTTTTTATCGTCGGTGCAGGTGCGGGGGCGGATTTCAAGCTGCCGGTTGGCCCTGAACTTGCTCGCGACATAGCGCAACGCACGAAGCTTGGCATAGACCACGGCCGTCTGACCAAGGCGACTGCGGACATGGACTTGGCACTAAGCTTTTTCGAGCGGCAGGATCGCCGTGACCACGACTATGTCGCAGCGTTTAACCTCATTCAAAACGGCATCTTGCTCGCCAACTCAATCGATGACTTCCTGAATATTCACGAAGCTGACCAAGGTGCCGTCAATGTGGGAAAGGCGGCCATCGTCCGCTCAATCATCGCTGCCGAGCGCGATAGCCATTTGTGGGTTGATCCGTCCAATATGTACAACAAGATGGACCTTGAGCGGATAGTCGGTTCATGGCTCGTTAAATTCATGCAAGTGCTCGGTCCTGGTCGGAAGGCGGCCGAGGTAGACAATGTGCTCGATGATGTTTCATTCATCGGGTTCAACTACGATCGATGTATTGAGCAATTCCTCACGCACGCCCTGTCTCATCTCTACGGCGTGCCCAGAGCGAAAGCGACGGAGATCGTAAACCGGGCAAACATCATTCATCCGTATGGATGGGTTGGTCCGTTTGAGCGCGTGCCATTTGGCGGCCAGGAGCATGGCCGGTTTGACTACCTAACGCTTGGGCAAGGGGTCAAGACGTATACCGAGCAGATCGAGGAAGAGTCTGTCATTACCAAAATGCAGACAGCTATTCGCGATTCCCGCTGCATCGTCTTCCTGGGGTTCGCGTATCACAAGCAGAACATGGCACTCTTGAAACCGCCCAAATCACAGAAGACGCGGCAGGTGTAAACGCCCGCCGCTAACGTGAAGACTGGCCAGAGGCATTGATCACAATCGCCCGCAGGCTGACTAATCGGCCATCAGGGGCCCAGCTTCAACATTAAGATCTTGTGGCTAATATGGATAAATTGGACCTCACTTTAAGATCAGGTGGCCAATTGATCTGAGATTAATTGGACCTCATTTGAGCAAATGATGTCCGCCGGCGGCCGCGATCTCCAGCGCGCGCTTTGCGCTTTCCTGGCCCTTGATGTCGCGCAAATCGAGCAGCGTTTCCTCGCGCTCGTGCACCTTCGGCTGCGGGCGCGACAGCAGCTGCGTGCCCTTGAAATGGTTGGCGATCTGGATCAGCGACTTTGCCGCGATGATCTGGATATCCGGGCTCGCCCATGCCGCTTCCGAGCCGCAGGCGGCCGGACAGATCAGCCCTTCCTCGCGCGAATTGGCGCCGATCGCCGCCGGCAGCACGCCCGCGACCGGCGCGATCGATCCATCGAGGCCGAGTTCGCCGAGCACCGTGAAACCGGTCAGCGCATCCGGCGGAATCGCGCCGATGGCGGCCATCAGGCCGAGCGCGATCGGCAAATCGTAATGGCTGCCTTCCTTCGGCACGTCGGCGGGGGCAAGGTTGACGGTGATCCGCCGCGGCGGATGGACGAAGCCGCTGTTGCGCAGTGCCCCGCGAACCCGTTCGCGTGCCTCCTGCAAAGCCGCGTCCGGGAGCCCGACGATCGAGAAGCCGGGCAGGCCCGGCGCGACGTCGACCTCGACCCGGACCACGCGCCCATCGAGTCCATGGACCGTTGCGGAGTGGACGGTGGCCAGCACCCCCTGAGCCTACGAA
>JACDAG010000387.1 GCA_013695565.1 Bradyrhizobium sp. | reverse complement strand
TCCTGGAAGATCATCGACATCTTGCCGCCGCGCAGCTTGCGGCGTTCGTCGGCCGACAGCCTCAGCACGTCGCGGTCGGCGAACGGGCAGCGCGGCCCAAAGCGGCAGCCCTTCGGCTGGTTGTTGGGGCTCGGCACCGTGCCTTCGATGGTGGCAAGCCGCGCGCGGTCGACGTCGAGGCGCGGGATCGAGCCGAGCAGACCGATCGTGTAGGGGTGCTGCGGATCGGCAAAGAGATCGGCGACATCGGCGCTTTCGACGATCTGCCCGGCATACATCACCAGCACCTGATCGGCGACTTCAGCGATCACGCCGAGATCGTGGGTGATGATCAGGATCGCCATGCCGAGCCGGTTCTGCAACTCGCCGAGCAGGTCGAGGATCTGGGCCTGGATGGTGACGTCGAGCGCGGTGGTCGGCTCGTCGGCGATCAAGAGCGCCGGCTCGCAGGACAACGCCATGGCGATCATGACGCGCTGGCGCATGCCGCCCGACAAATTATGCGGAAAGTCGTCGATGCGCTGGGCGGCGGACGGGATTTTCACCAGTTCAAGCATTTCGATGGCGCGTGCTTTCGCCTCCTTCGGCGACATCGTGGTGTGCGCCAAAATCGCCTCGACGATCTGCTGACCGATGGTGTGGACCGGGTTCAGCGAGGTCATCGGCTCCTGGAAGATCATCGACATCTTGCTGCCGCGCAGCCGGCGACGTTCGTCGGCCGACAGCGTCAGCACATCGCGGTTGCCGAACAAAACCGCCTCGGCCTCGACCTTGCCCGGGCTTGCCACCAGGCCCATCACGGACAGCGACGTCACGCTCTTGCCGCAGCCGGATTCGCCGACGAGGCCGACGGTGCGGCCGCGCGGTACGCTGAAGCTGATGCCGTCGACCGCGCGAAACAGGCCGCGGTCGGTGGCAAAATGGGTCTTGAGGCCGCGGACCTCGAGGAGATTTTCCATCAGAAGGAGTAATCCAGGCCTTTGTAGAAGGTGTTCTGATAGAGCATGTGCGGCCGGACGCCTTTCAGCTTCTTCTGGCTGGTCGTGTACATCGCGATGTTCATGACCGGCATCCACAGATGCTCCTCGGTGACGCGCTGCTGGGCCAGCGCGTAATATTTGGTGCGATCGGCGTCGGTCAGCGACGCGCGGCCCATCTTCAAATACTCATCGGTCTTGGCGTCGTTCCAGTTCATCCGGTTCGGGGCCGGCATGTTCTTCGAATCGAAGTAGAAGTTCAGGAGGTCGCCGGCCGATATGTAGGGGAATGTCACCGTCCACAATTCGTAATCCTGCTTGGCCATCTCGGCCGGCGCGATCGTGGAATCGTAGCCGACGATCTTCCAGTCGACGCCGATCTTGCGCATGAAGCCCTGGATCGCTTCGGAGACGCGCCCGAAATACGCGACCTGCGTGAACAGCACCTTGGGCGCGAGCTTGACGCCGTCCTTTTCGCGGATGCCGTCGGCGCCCACTTTCCAGCCGGCTTCGTCCAGCAACTGCTTGGCCCGCTCGACGTCCTCCTTGATGATCCCCTTGGTCGATGCGGCGAAGTCGAGCGCCTTGTCGTCGATGAAGGTGTAGGCCGGCTCGGCATTGCCGAGCATGATGCCCTTGACGATGTCGGCGCGGTTGATCGCGATGTTCATGGCCTCGCGCACCCGCTTGTCGGCGACCATCGGCCGTGTCGTCTTGTAGCCGTAATACATCAGCTGGAAGTTCGGCTGGGCCTCCTGCACGTTGAGGGTTGGGGCGGCCTTGACCTGCTGGATGAACTGCAGCGGGACCTGGTGGGTGACATCGAACTGCCCGCCCAGCATCGCGGCGACGCGGCTGGAATCCTCCGGGACGATCTTGATGCTGAGTTTTTCGAATTTTACCGGCCCCTTGTTCTGGAAAATCGAGGGGCCCCATTTGTAGGCGTCGTGGCGCTTCAGCACGATCTCGGTGCGCGGCTGCCAGCTTTCGAAACACCATGGTCCGGTGCCGTCGATCGCCTTGATGCCGTAATCCTTGTCGAGCGCTTCCACACTTTCCTGGTTATGGATCGCGGTGGTGAACATCGTGAGCTGGAGCAGCAAATCGGCGAACGGCTCGTTCAGCTCATATTCGACGGTGTAGGGGTCGGGCGCGCGCAGCTCCTTGATGTTGCCGGCGCGCCAGGCCAGCGGGGCCTTGAGTTCGGCGCTGGTCAGCCGCTTGAACGAATAGATCACGTCGGCGGCGGTGAACTTCTTGCCGCTGCAGAATTGCACGTCATCGCGCAGCTTGAAGGTATAGAGCTTGCCGTCGGGGCTCAGCGTCCAGGACTTTGCAAGATAAGGTATCGGCGTCTTGCCGTCCCAATCCATGGCGACAAGCGTATCCTGGATCATGTTGACGATGTCGGAGGAGGGCGACCAGGTGGTGCGCTGGCCGTCATAATGCGGCGCATCGAGTGACTTCATCATCTTCAGGGTCTGCGCCTCGAGCGGAGACGCTCCCGCCAATCCCAGCAGCACCACAGCCGTCGTGAACATGCCACGCATCGTCGTTGCTCCTTGTTGTTGACGTTGATTAAAGCGACGCGTCCAATCCCTTGTAGAACGTGTTCTGGTAGATCATGTGCGGCCGGGCGCCCTTGATCTTCTTGTTGGCCACCTGGTGCATGTTGATGTTGAGCACCGGCATCCACAGATGCTCCCGCGTTACCTTCTGCTGCACCAGCGCGTAATATTTGGCGCGGTCGGCCTCGGTCAGCGCCGAGCGGCCGAGTTTCAGCCATTCATCGGTCTCGGCATCCTTCCAGTTCATCCGGTTCGGCGTCGGGATGTTGTGCGAGTCGAAATAGATGTTCATGAGGTCGCCGGCCGACAGATACGGCACCGTCACCGACCAGATTTCATAATCCTGCTCGGCCATCTTGACCGACGAGATGGTCGAGTCCCACGGGTTGAGCCGCCAGTCGACGCCGACTTTCCGCAGATAACCCTGGACCGCCTCGGCAACCCGGGCCGAGTTGGCGTTGGCCGTATAATAGACTTTCGGTGCGAGCCGCTCGCCGTCCTTCTCGCGGATGCCGTCGGCCCCGGGCTTCCAGCCGGCTTCGTCGAGCAATTTCTTTGCCCGCTCGATATCTTCGTTGACGATGCCCTTGGTTTTGGGATCGAAGTCGAGCGCGTCGGGATCGACGAATGTGTAAGCCGCATCGGCATTGCCCTGCAGGATGGCCTTGCCGATTTCGGCGCGGTTGATCGCGATGCTCATGGCTTCGCGCACGCGCCGGTCGCCGACCATCGGCCGCGTCGTCTTGAAACCGAAGTAGAGCAGTTGGAAGTTCGGCTTGGCTTCGCTCACCGCCAGTGAGGGGAAAGCCTTGGCCTGGGCGATGAACTGCGATGGAAACTGGTGGGTGATGTCGAACTGGCCGGACATCATCGCCGCCACCCGGCTGGAATCCTCCGGCACGATCTTGATCACCAGCTTCTCGAACTTCACCGGGCCCTTGTTCTGGTACATCGAGGGGCCCCATTTGTAGGCGTCGTGGCGCTTCAGCACGATCTCGGTGCGCGGCTGCCAGGAGGTGAAGCACCACGGCCCGGTACCGTCAGCACCCTTGATGCCGTAATCCTTGCCGAGCGCCTCCACGCTTTCCCTGTTGTGGATCACGTTGGTGAACATGGTGAGCTGCAGCAATAGCTCGGAGAACGGTTCCTCGAGCTCGTACTCAACCGTATAGGGATCGGTCGCGCGCAACTCCTTGATGCTGCCGGCGCGCCAGGCATAGGGGCCCTTGATCGCGGGATCCTTCAGCCGCTTGAAGCTGTAGACGACGTCCTCGGCGGTGAATTTTTTTCCGCTGCAGAACGACACGTCGTCGCGCAGCTTGAATGTATAGGTCCGGCCGTCCTCGCTGATGGTCCAGGATTTGGCCAGATAAGGGATCGGCGTGCGGCCGTCCCAATCGAGCGCCACCAGCGTGTCCTGGAACATGTTGACGATGTCAGACGTCGGCCCCCAAGTGGTACGCTGCGCGTCGTAGTGCGGCGCGTCGATGCCCTTCATCAATGTCAGCGTCTGCGCCGATGCGGCGCTCGCAACGCACAGTGCCAATGCGACACCCAGAACGGTTCTGATCATGTCTGCAGCCTCGGATCGAGGACGTCGCGGAACGCGTCGCCCAGAAGGTTGGCGGCCAGCACGATTACGAAGATCGCGCAGCTCGGGATGGTCGCGATATGCGGTGCCATGAACAGGAAGTCGCGGCCTTGGGCCGCCATCATGCCGAGTTCGGCGGTCGGCGGTTGCGCACCCATGCCGAGGAAGCCGAGCGCGGAGCCGATCAGGATGATCTGGCCAAATCGAAGCGTGAGGAACACGAAGATCGTCGAGATGCAGTTGAGCGTGAGATAACGCCAGATCAGCGCGCCATCGGTGACGCCGACGGCGCGGCCGGCCTCCATGAATTCCTGGCCCATGACGCCGACCGCGGCGCCGCGCGCCACCCGAGCGACGTCGGGCACGGTGGCGACAACAAGCGCGATCACCACGGCAGTGAGCCCGGCGCCGAAGATCGCGGCGACCGCAAGCCCGATCAGGATCGCTGGGAAGGCCAGCATCACGTCGACCAGCCGCATGATCCAGCCATCGAGCTTGCGGTAGTAAGCGGCGAGGATGCCGAGCACGCCGCCGATCAGGCCGCCGACGATGACGCCGACCAGTCCGAGCATCAACGTGGCGCGGGTGCCGAAGATGACGCGGCTCAGCACGTCGCGCCCGGTATTGTCGGTGCCGAACCAGTGCTGCGCGCCGGGTGGCTGCATCACCTTGGTAAGGTCGGTGTAGTAGGGATCGTAGGGCGCGATCCAGGGTGCAAACAGCGCCGCCAGCACGATGAAAATGAGGGTGAGCGCCGCCCCGGCCGCGACATGGTCGCGCGCCAGGCGACGCAGCACGCCGGCCCGGGCGAAGGCGCCGGCCGCAGGCTCGGTGACAAGTGGAGAATCGAGTGCGTCAACGCTCATCGGCGCGCCACCCTGGGATCGAGGTAGACATAGAGCACGTCGACCAGCAGGTTGATCGACAGGAA
>JACDAG010000375.1 GCA_013695565.1 Bradyrhizobium sp. | reverse complement strand
TATCTCGCCGAGCCCGCGCCGGGCGTCCGCGGCCGGCTGATCGCGCGATTTGCCCCGAACACCAAGATCAGGGTGCGTTCGCTCGATGACTTGCGGAAAATGGACGAGAAATCGGTCGATCTCGTCGTGATGAATTCGGTGGCCCAGTACATGACGCCCGGCGAGCTCGATACCGCCTTTGCGGTGGTTCGCCGGCTCCTGAAGCCCGGCGGCCGCCTGATTCTGGGCGATATTCTGCGCCCCGAGGTCGGCATGATCAGGGACGTGATCGCGCTGCTGCGCTTTGCGGCAACCCACGGCTTCCTGAAGGACGCCCTGGTCGGACTGGTCTCCACCGCGCTGTCGGATTACCGGCAATTGCGCGCGAAGGTCGGCCTGCAGCGCTACAGCGAGACCGAAATGGTCGCGAAGCTGGCATCGGCCGGATTTACCGCCTCGCGGGCGCATTTCAATATCGGGCACAATCCGTGGCGGATGACGTTCGTCGCGCGGCAGGCGTTCTGATTTTCAATCAATCGTTAGCCTTAATCACCGGGAGACGTAGCCGACCGGCCCGCAATCGGCGATGATCGCGCCGGCCCGGTGGCGGAAAGCGTCGACGCGGGAGCAGTGCAATGCTCTTTATCTTGGTTCAAATCCAAGCCGGGCCTCCAGCCTTCGCTGCAAACGCAGCTGCGGCCAGGCAAGCCAGCCCCCGATAAACGCTTTCGCCGGAAAGCCAGCCCTTGCCGCGCCATAGCCCACAGGGCGACGGCGACGCGGGCTTGCCTCGCCATAGCCCGAAGGGCGACGGCGGGCTCGGCGCCCCCAAAGATTGCGCCTGCGATATCCTGCCTTCCTGGGAAGACTCGCTTCGCGAGCTTCGGCTGGGCAGGCCCGGACAGTCTATCGTGGCAAAGAGAGCGAAGGCTGCCTCGGCGTAGCCCGAAGGGCGAAGACGGGCTCGGCAAGCTCGGCGATTCCATAGACTATCCGCCCGCGGTATCCTGCCTTTCTAGGGAGGGGACATACCATGCGATACGTCTACATTCTCGAAAGTCTGGATTCGCTGCACTTCTACGTGGGCATGACAGACGACCTCCGCGCCCGTCTGTCTAAACACAATGCTGGTGAGGTGCCGCATACGTCAAAGTACCGCCCTTGGCGGCTGCGAACCTACATCGCGTTCGATGATGAACAGCGTGCTCTCGCATTCGAGAAGTATCTGAAATCGGGCTCCGGCCGAGCATTTGCGAAAAAGCATTTCTGACTATTCGGGCTGAAAATATTACCCTACTCCCCCAACGCCGCGTTCAGCTTGTCGCGCAGCGCTACCAGCTCGTTCTTCATCGCCAGGAGTTCACCCACCGAGCATGTAGAGCTTGCGAGAATGCCCTCCGGCACTGCGCGCGCCTTTTCCTTCAGCGCGTGGCCCTGCGGCGTCAGGGCGATCAGCACCTGGCGCTCGTCTTGCGTGCTGCGGGTGCGCTTGATGAGGTTGGCGGCCTCCATGCGCTTGAGCAGCGGGGTCAGCGTGCCGGAGTCCAGGAACAGCTTTTCGCCGATGTCCTTGACGGGCACGCCGTCGCGTTCCCACAGCACCATCATCACGAGATATTGCGGATAGGTCAGCCCCAGTTTGTCGAGCAGCGGCTTGTAGACGCGGTTGAACGCATGCGCCGTGGAATACACCGCAAAACAGATCTGATTGCCGAGCAGCAGCGGATCGAGCGCCGGTTTCCTAGCCATTTGCACCTCACCAGGTTTGGACCTCGTCAAGCGATGACGCCCGTGATCATTTAGGGCCGCAGGCGGTCCTAATCAATTGCATACAATTAAATCGCGGACCCTGCATTATTTCTATTGTGCACAATCTAATTGTGTGCAATGTAGCTGCCATCGAAACCAAGCCCAAGGGAGACCAACATGTCCGTGAAAGTCCTCTACAAGACCACCGCAACGGCGACCGGCGGCCGCGACGGCACCGCCTCGACCGCTGACGGCGCCCTCAGCGTCAAGCTTGCGACCCCGAAGGAGCTCGGTGGCGGCGGCGGTGCCGGCAACAATCCCGAACAGCTGTTCGCGGCCGGCTATGCCGCCTGTTTCATCGGCGCAATGAAGGCGGTTGCAGCCCAGGGCGGCGGCGTGAAGGTGCCCGCGGATGCGTCGGTGACCTCCACGGTCGGCATCGGCCCGCGCTCGGAAGGCGGCTTTGGCCTCGACATCGACCTCGCCGTCTCGCTGCCCGGCCTCTCCAAGGCGGACGCCGAGGCGCTGGTGGCAAAAGCCCACCAGGTCTGCCCGTATTCCAACGCCACGCGCGGCAACGTGGATGTGCGCCTGACCGTGGCGTAACGACCGCACTGAGCGGCCCGCCGCGACAAGCAGCGGGCCGTTTCGCGCGACTTCTGTCTCCGCATGCACCTCCGCGCGCGCGGGCATTGCCGCCGCACCCGAAGACCGCTAGCTCAAGAATTCCATTCTCTTCTCACTTGAGCGAAGGTTACCTCGATGAGTTCTTTTGTGGGTTCTCCACCGGCTCCCGGCGCGATGACCGGCCTGCGCGTGATCGATCTGACGCGCGTGCTCGGCGGCCCCTATTGCACGCAAATTCTCGCCGACCACGGCGCCGACGTGATCAAGGTCGAACCGCCCGCCGGCGACGAGGTGCGCGACTGGGGCCCTCCGTTCCACGACGAGGACGCCGCCTATTTCGTCGGCATCAACCGCAACAAGCGCTCGATCGGGTTAGACCTCGCCTCCGAGGGCGGCCGGACCGTGCTGTTGAAGATGCTGGAGACCGCCGACGTCCTGATCGAGAATTTCAAGCCGGGCACGCTCGACAAATGGGGCATCGGCAATGACGTACTGCGCGCGAAATTCCCAAAACTCGTGCATTGCCGGATTTCGGGCTTCGGCGGCGACGGCCCGCGCGGCGGCAATCCCGGCTATGACGCGATCATCCAGGCCATGACCGGCATGATCGCCGCGACCGGATCGCCGCAAAGCGGCCCGATGCGGATCGGCGTTCCCCTCGTCGACATCACCACCGGGCTTTACGCCGCGATCGGCATCCTGATGGCGCTGTCGGAGCGGCACCGATCGGGTCTCGGCCAGTTCCTCGAGACCACGCTGTATGAAACCGGGCTTGCGATCATGCATCCGCACGCCGCGAATTATTTCATGCACGGCAAGCCGCCCGGCCTCACCGGCAACGAGCATCCCAACCTCGTTCCCTATGCGATCTTCCCGACCCGCACCGACGACATCTTCATCGGCGTCGGCAATGACGGCACTTTCCGCAAGCTCGCCAGGGAAATCGGCAAGCCGGAACTCGGCACCGATCCGCGCTTTGCCCGCAACAAGGACCGGATCGCCAATCGCGACGCGCTACGCGAAGAACTGGCTGCCGTGTTCAGCCAGCACGAGGCCGAGCCGCTCTGCAATCGCCTGCTGGCCGCAGGCCTGCCGGCAGGACCGGTGCAGAAGATCGACCAGGCGCTGACCGCCCCCCACACGCTTCACCGCGGCGATGTGATCGAGAAGGATTGGTACAAGGGTGTCGCTTCGCCGATCCGCCTGGAGCGGACCAAACCGAGCCTGCGCCGGACGCCGCCGAAATTCAGCCAGCACTCGGCCGAGGTACTGGGCGAGTTCGGCTATTCCGCGAGCGAGGTCGAGGCCCTGATCGCCAAAGGCGTGGTCTGCGGCTCGGAACGGAAGCGGTAATCGCTGTCGTCCCTGCGAACGCAGGGACCCATAGCCACCGGCTTTCGTGTTGCGAAGGGCGTCAACGATCCTGCCTTTTCGATAGATCACGCGGTATGGACCCCTGCGTTCGCAGGGGCGACGGGAATGCCCGTCAGTATCCGCCTATTTTCCTGCTTCCCGAGGGGAACGCTTCCCCGCTACCATGCTTTCGCTTATACGGTCATTTGCACGTCATCCGGCGCTGTTATCGCGCGAAACGAAGGTGACGACCCCAACCCGGAGGAAATACATGGCATTTCGACAAATCGGCGTAGCGGCGAGCGTGACGGTTGCGCTGGCGCTCGCAACCCCTGCCTACGCTGTGACCGAAATCCAGTGGTGGCACGCCATGACCGGCGGCAACAATGACATCGTCAACAAGCTTGCCGACGACTTCAACGCCAGCCAGTCCGATTACAAGGTGGTCCCGACCTTCAAGGGCAGCTATCCCGACACCATGAATGCCGGCATTGCGGCGTTCCGAGCCGGCACCGCGCCGCACATCATCCAGGTGTTCGAAGTCGGCACCGCAACCATGATGAGCGCCACCGGCGCCATCAAGCCTGTTTACCAGCTGATGAAGGACGTCAACGAGCCGTTCGATCCCAAGGCCTACCTGCCGGCGATCACCGGTTACTATTCGACGTCCAAGGGCGACATGCTGTCGTTCCCCTTCAACTCCTCCTCGATGGTGATGTGGATCAACAAGGACGAGCTCAAGAAGGCCGGCGTCGCCGAGATCCCGAAGACCTGGCCGGAAGTGTTCGACGCCGCCAAGAAGCTCAAGGCCGCCGGACATACGACCTGCGGCTTCTCCAACGCCTGGGCGAGTTGGGCCCACATCGAACAATTCTCCGCCTGGCATAACGCTCCGATCGGCAGCAAGGCGAACGGGCTCGATGGTTTCGATACGGTGCTGGAGTTCAACTCGCCGCTGCACGTGAAGCACCTGCAGAACCTGATGGACCTGCAGAAGGACAAGACCTACGACTATGCCGGTCGCGGCGCCGCCAGCGAGAACCGATTTGCGTCCGGCGAATGCGCGATCTTCCTGACCTCGTCGGGCTATTACGCCACCGCCAAGAGCACCGCCAAGTTCGACTTCACCTCGGCACCGATGCCCTATTATCCCGACGTCGCCGGCGCGCCGCAGAACTCGATCATCGGCGGCGCATCGCTGTGGGTGATGGGCGGCAAGAAGCCTGAAGAGTACAAGGGCGTCGCCAAGTTCTTCACGTTCCTGTCCGACACCAACCGTCAGGCCGATCTGCATCAGAAATCCGGCTATTTGCCGATTACCAAGGCGGCCTATGAGAAGACCGTGAAGGACGGCTTCTACGACAAGAACCCCGTCCTGCAGACGCCGCTGAAAGAGCTCACCAACAAGGAGCCGACCGAGAATTCGCGCGGCCTGCGCTTCGGCAACATGGTGCAGATGCGCGACCTCTGGGCCGAGGAACTGGAAGGGGCGCTGGCCGGGAAGAAAACCGCCCAGGAAGCCCTCGACGCCGCGGTCGCGCGCGGCAACGCGATGTTGCGAACGTTCGAAAAGACGGCAAAATAGTCTCGATCAAGACTCCCTCTCCGTCCTCCGGAGAGGGAGCACCTCTGGCATCACAGCGCGCTGAATGGAAAAGTCGGTCGTCTTCAACAACAAGCTGCTGCCATATCTGCTGCTCGTGCCGCAGCTCATCATTACGTTGGTGTTCTTCTACTGGCCGGCGAGCCAGGCGGTCTGGCAATCCTTCAAGCGCGAGGACGCGTTCGGACTGACATCCGAATTCGTAGGCTTTGAAAATTATCAGTCGCTGTTCGCCCAGCCGGAATACTACGCGTCGATGCTGACGACGTTGATATTCTCCTCGCTGGTCGCGGCGTTGTCGCTTTCAATCGCGTTATTATTCGCGACCCAGGCCGACAAGAACCTCAAGGCCGCCGGCGCCTACAAGACCATGATGATCTGGCCCTATGCGGTGGCGCCCGCGGTGGCCGGCGTATTGTGGCTCTTCATATTTCACCCCTCGCTCGGCACGCTGGCGCGGCCGCTGCGCTGGATGAATTTCGACTGGAATCCGCTGCTGAACGGCAACCACGCCATGATCCTGGTTGTGATGGCCGCGGTGTGGAAACAGATTTCCTACAATTTCCTGTTCTTCCTGGCGGGCCTGCAGTCGATCCCCAAAAGCGTGCTGGAAGCCGGCGCGATCGACGGCGCCGGTCCGATGCGGCGGTTCTGGACCATCGTGTTTCCGCTGCTGTCGCCGACGACGTTCTTCCTGCTGGTCGTCAATATCGTCTACGTCTTCTTCGACACGTTCGGCATCATCGATGCGGTCACCGGCGGCGGCCCGGCCGGCGCCACCACCACGATGGTCTACAAGGTCTACGCCGATGGCAGGCTCGGCGGCGATCTCGGCGGCTCGGCCGCGCAGTCGGTGGTGCTGATGGTGATCGTGATCGCGCTGACCGCGATCCAGTTCAAATATGTCGAGCGCAAGGTGCAGTACTGATGGTCGAGCACCGCCCCCTCAACGACATCATCGCCTACGCGATCCTGACGCTCGGCGTCTTCATCGTCGCCTTCCCGGTCTATCTCGCCTTTATCGCATCCACCCATGACGCCGCGACCGTGGTCGGCGGCAACATGCCGCTGACGCCGGGCAGCCACACGCTGGACAATTACTACCGCGCCATTTTCGTCGGCGGATCGCGCACCAGCCGCGAGCCCGTTGGCCACATGCTGATGAATTCGTTCATCTCGGCGATCGGCATTGCGCTCGGCAAGATCTTCATTTCGATCCTGTCGGCCTACGCGGTGGTCTACTTCCGCTTTCCGTTCCGCAAGACCGCGTTCTGGATCATCTTCGTCACGCTGATGCTGCCGGTCGAGGTCCGCATCTATCCGACCTACAAGGTGGTCGCCGACCTCAAGATGCTCGACACCTATGCAGGCCTGATCATGCCACTGATCGCGTCCGCCACGGGGACACTGCTGTTCCGGCAGTTTTTCATGACGATTCCGGAAGAGCTGCTGGAAGCCTCGCGGATCGACGGCGCGGGCCCGTTCCGGTTCTTCTGGGATACGCTGCTGCCGCTGTCGGTGACGACGATCGCGGCCCTGTTCGTGATCCAGTTCATCTATGGCTGGAACCAGTATCTGTGGCCGCTTCTGATCACCACCCAGGATTCGATGCAGACCATCGTCACCGGCATCAAGAAGATGCTGTACACGACCGACGAACTGGCCGAATGGCAGCTCGCGATGGCGACCGCCATTCTCGCGATGCTGCCGCCGGTCGCGGTGGTCGTGTTCATGCAGCGGCTATTCGTGCGTGGACTGGTCGAGACAGAGAAGTGAAGGGGCGAGTGGCGAATAGCGAGTGGCGAATGGCGAATGGAACGCCAACCAATGCTCGCGCCTTCTTGCCCTTCGCTATTCGCTATTCGCCATTCGCTACTCGCCATCATCAAAGGTAACCCAATGGCCGGCGTCACCCTCCGCAACGTCCGCAAGACCTATGCCGGTGGCTTCGAAGCCATCAAGGGCATCGATTTCGACGTCGGCGACGGCCAGTTCTGCGTGCTGGTCGGCCCCTCCGGCTGCGGCAAGTCCACGCTGCTGCGCATGGTCGCGGGGCTTGAGACGATATCGAGCGGCGAGATCGATATCGGCGGCCGTATCGTCAACCAGGTCGAGCCGGCCGAGCGCGACATCGCGATGGTGTTCCAGAACTACGCGCTGTACCCGCACATGACCGTCTACAACAACATGGCTTACGGCTTGCGCAACCGCGGCATGAAAGAGCCCGAGATCGACACCCGGGTTCAGGAGGCCGCGCGCATCCTCGAACTCGTCACGATGCTCGACCGCAAGCCGCGGCAATTATCCGGCGGCCAACGCCAGCGCGTGGCGATGGGCCGCGCGATCGTGCGGCAGCCAAAAGTATTTCTGTTCGACGAACCGTTGTCGAACCTCGACGCCAAGCTGCGCATTGCGATGCGGGTCGAGATCCGCAAACTGCAGCGCCGCCTCGCCACGACCGCGATCTATGTCACCCACGATCAGCTCGAGGCGATGACGCTGGCTGACATTTTGGTGGTGATGAATGGCGGCCAGGTCGAGCAGATCGGCAACCCGCTCGATATCTATCAGAAGCCCGCGACCACCTTTGTCGCTTCCTTCATCGGCGCGCCGCCGATGAACCTGATGCCGCTGCGGTCGGATGAACTGAAATCGCAATTGGCCGGCGACAGCCGCCTGGCGGAGGCCGGGATCCTCGGAATCCGGCCAGAGGATTTCATCCTCTCCAACGAGACCATCGCCGGCAGCGTGGCCCTTGGCCTCACCGTCGAGGCGATCGAGCATGTCGGGGCGGAAACCTTCGTCTATGGCGCCCGCCAGCAGGAAGCGCAGAGCGTCGCCGCGAACCCCGGCGAACTGCCCCCGGGCGAGGTG
>JACDAG010000369.1 GCA_013695565.1 Bradyrhizobium sp. | reverse complement strand
GAGCGTCGCCGCGAACCCCGGCGAACTGCCCCCGGGCGAGGTGATCGTGCGGATACCGGGCGCCGCCGGACCTGCTATCGGCGAGCGAATCAGGGCCGTGGCGCCCCCCGACAAGCTGCATCTTTTTACCGCCGACGGCCGCCAGCGCGTCGGTTCCTAAAAGGGCAGATTCGACCCGAAACAGGTGCCGCGGCCGATTTACGCAGCGCCTGGAGGCGCTTGAACCCTCCCCAAATCACCCCCATATTGCTCAGTGACCGGGCAGCAAATCCGCCGGCCAGTCAAATGGGGTGCCGCAAGGGCCCCTCAAAGTCGCTTCGAGAGGACTTTGTAATGTCTCGTGTTCCTTCGTTATCCAGTCCGTTCCTGCTTGGGTTCGACGAAATCGAGCGTGCGCTCGATCGCGTCGTCAAAGGCGCCGACGGCTATCCTCCCTACAACATCGAGCGCTGCGACCGCAGCAACGGGCAACCCGAACGCCTGCGGATCACGCTGGCGGTCGCCGGGTTTACCCGTGACCAACTCGATGTGACCATTGAGGAAAACCAGCTCGTGATCCGGGGCCGCCAGCAGGACGACAAGGCCCGGCAATACATCCATCGCGGCATCGCCGCGCGCCACTTCCAGCGCACCTTCGTGCTGGCGGAGGGAATGCATGTGCTGGGCGCGGATTTGAAAAACGGGTTGTTGTCGATCGATCTTGCCCGGCCGGAACCGGAAAGGGTCGTTAAGACAATTGCTATCAATGAACACGAATAATGGAACGAGGAGCGGACTCGACCGCTTAGTCTCATAGAGGAGTCGAGACCATGAGTGATGTGAGTGTGACGTTCGAACCTGAAAAGGTTTCTGTCGAGGCGCTGGCCCATCTTGGTGAGGGCCATATCGCCTACGTGAAGCAAGTCCGTTCCGAGGACGTGCCGGGACTGTTTCCGCAGGCGCCGAAGATCGCGCCGGGACTGAAACTGTTCGCGCTGCATGCCGCCGACGGCACCCCGATCATGCTGACCGACAGCCGTGAGGCGGCGGTCGCCAACGCATGGAGCAACGAACTGCAAGCCGTGAGTGTGCACTGATCCGACGCTTGTCGGTATCACTGACACGTCGCGTCATGACGCGGGCTTGATGGCGATCGCTAGGCCGCAACGGGAATTTACCATACGCGGGCATGTCCTCAGACCGGGGACGGCCCGCGTATTTTTTTGAGGCCGGCATCTTTCCGGAAAAAATGACGAACCGCATGAGCGATCAGGAATTGCTGCCGGTTATTTCAGCCGAAGTTGCACCGGGCACACCGCTTGGCAAAACCCTGCTGGCGCTCAACAACGAGATGCCCGCGAATTGTCCTGGCTCGAACCGGAGCGGCTGCAGCATCTCGTTGCGCAGGCATTTGCGGCCCGGCGAATAGGGACCGTCGACGCGTTCCTGCTGGCCTTCGATCAAGACGCCACATACGACGGCACGAATTTCCTCTGGTTTCGCGCCCGCTATCCGCGCTTCGTCTATGTCGACCGCATCGTGGTCGCTGCCGCCGCGCGCGGGCGCGGTCATGCGCGCCGACTTTACGACGATATGTTCAATCGGGCCGTGGAAGCCGGCCACGATCGCGTCGTCTGCGAAGTCAACATCCAGCCGCCGAATCCGGCCTCGGACGCTTTTCATGCCGCATTGGGATTTGTCGAGGTCGGTACAGCCGACGTGTATGACGGCAGCCGCACGGTCCGATATTTGTCGAAAGCGCTTTAAGCAGCGCTCGCCGCGGCCTCGCCAGTGGTGTCTGGTGGACGCTATTTTACGGACTCCTGAAGCGCGAGCAGCGCCGCCTTGAGCGGTGGAAGGTCGTTTTTGACCGCCTTCCAGATAATCGAGGCGTCAACGCGCTGGTAGTCGTGCCGCAAAATGTTGCCGATGCCGGCGATATCCTTCCAGCGTACATCTTTGTGCTGCGCTTTCAGGTCACGCCCGAGATGCCGGCTGGCCTCTGAAATAACTTCGATACCCCGCTCGACCGCCGATCGAAGCAGCCATGAACGCTCATATTCACGTTGCGTTTTTCCGGTGAGCGCCTTTTCGATCCCGCGAATGCTTTCGAGCATGTCGTGGATTCGCAGCAGGGAAGAGCGGGTCGCCATCTAGAAAACCCGCATCGCCTCTGCCTCAACCTGCTTTCGGATTAGCGGGTGAAGCCCTTTGCGGGTCGTGAGATCGACCTCGACACTCAGGCTCTTCTCCAGCAGTCGCTTGGCGGCCACCAGGTCCAGGGCATTGAACCGCCCACGGGGATCATAATCGATGAAAAGATCGATGTCGCTTTTGGCGGTGGCCTGGTTGCGAACGGTCGAGCCAAACAAATAGAGCGAAGTGGCGCCGAGCGCCCTGATGGCGTCCGCCTGACTACGCAGTTTCCTGAGTGCTTCGGTCCTCGTCATCAGGCTATTGTATCATGGGTCGGCTAATTGGGACAAAATCGCCGTAAATATCGGCTAAGCCGCGCTTGCCGGCGGCAGCGCCAGTACCGAATAGATCGCCTGGGCGTCGCGCGAGGCGCGCAGCTTCTTGGCGACGTCCTGATCACGCAACAGCCGCGCAATCCGCGCCAGCGCCTTCAGATGGTCGGCGCCGGCACCTTCCGGCGCGAGCAGCAGGAACACCAAATCGACCGGCTGGCCATCCATGGCTTCGAAATCGATCGGGCGTTCGAGACGGGCAAAAAATCCGAACAGCTTTTCAAGCTTGGGCAGCTTGCCGTGCGGGATCGCGACGCCATAGCCGACGGCCGTGGTACCGAGCTTCTCGCGCTGCAACAACACTTCGAAGACCGAGCGCTCGTTCTGCCCGGTCAGAACAGCCGCGCGCGCCGCCAACTCCTGCAACGCCTGCTTCTTGCTGATGACTTTCAACGCGGGGAGTATCGCCTCGGGTGCGACCAGATCGGTAATCGTCATGGGGCGTTCCGAGGTGAATAGACCGTAGGGTGCGAAATAGGTTCTAGAACCGGGGCGTCAAGAATTGGGCGTCAAGAAGATGAGGTGGGAGGCGGGCTTAGGCCCGGGTCCCGATTTGTGGGCTTCTACTCCAACGCATGACCGGTGCCAACTCCCGCGAGCAAGTTCCCGCGCCCAATCCTTAGGAAGCGGCGGACCATAGGGAGGGGTGCCTGGGGCGTCAATGCTGTCAGCCATAGATGTCAGGGGGTAACCGCCGGGGGGTCGACCCACCCGACATTGCCGTCCGTACGCCGGTAAATGATGTTCACCCGGCCACTCGAGCCATGCTGAAACACGATGCAGGCGGCGCCGGTGAGATCCAGCTCCATGACCGCCTCGCTGACCGAAAGCCGCTTCAGCGACTTGGTCGATTCGGCGATGATGACGGGGCTGTATTCGGTGACCTCGTCGTCGCCTTCCGGCGCCTCGATGACATAGCTCGGTGCGTCAAGACCGGCGCCGTTCAATTCGGCGATCGCCATGGAAGCGGCGTAGGTCTTGCGGGCCGAACGGTCCTTGAGCCGGCTCTTGTAGCGGCGCAGGCGCTTTTCGATCATCACCAGCGCCTGGTCGGCACTGGCATAGGCGTCGGTGGCGTTCGAATCGGCTTCCAGCGTGATACCGGAGTCGAGATGCAGCGAGCAATCGGTCCGGAAGCCGAAGCCGTCCTTGCTCAAGGTGATGTGGCCGGAATAATTGCCGTCGAAATATTTTCGCAAGACCTCATCGGTGCGTTCGCTGACGCGCGTACGAAGCGCTTCACCGACGCTGATGCTTTTCCCGGAGATTCGAAGGGTCATTGGGTGCCTCGCTTGATGCCTCGACCACTCGGGCGGGAGACCAACACTATCGCGATTTGAAGCGAACGCAATCAGGCCGGTGCCGTATCGCGGGACCGGTCGGAGGAAGTGGCAGGAGCTGAAAGTGCATTACCAAGCATGCTTTTTTTGTCACGGCGGCGCTGCACCGAGGAGGGGATTCGCATCGCCTCGCGGTACTTCGCGACGGTGCGGCGGGCAATATCAATGCCCGACTCGCGCAATCGTTCCACGATCGTATCGTCGGACAGAATTGCTGCCGGCGCTTCCGCGTCGATCAATTGCTTGATGTGGTGGCGGACCGCTTCCGCCGAATGGGCCTCGCCGCCATCGGCCGAGGCGATCGAGGCGGTGAAGAAATACTTTAGTTCAAAGCTGCCGCGATTGGTCGCCATGTATTTGTTGGCGGTCACCCGCGACACCGTCGATTCGTGCATCTGGATCGCGTCCGCCACCGCCTTGAGGTTCAGCGGCCGAAGATGCGCCACGCCATGGGTGAAGAAGCCGTCCTGTTGGCGCACGATTTCGGTCGCGACCTTCAGAATCGTGCGGGCGCGCTGATCGAGCGCGCGGACCAGCCACGTCGCATTCTGCAGGCAGTCGGTGAAATAGGATTTGTCGCCGTCCTTGCGGATCGTCTTCGACAGCTCGGTGTAATAGATCTGGTTGACCAGCACGCGCGGCAACGTGTCGCTGTTGAGCTCGACATGCCAGCCGCCGTCAGGGCCGGGCCGCACATAGACATCAGGCACCATGGTCTGGGTGCGTGC
>JACDAG010000440.1 GCA_013695565.1 Bradyrhizobium sp. | reverse complement strand
TGCAGATATTTCGACGTGATGCGCGGTGATTTCACCAGCCGCGGCATGATGATTTCGACGATCGCGTCGATCTCGGCGTCCGGCAGCCACACCATCAGCGCGAGACTGCCGGCGCCGACGCCGAGCGGCCGCCGGCTGCCGATCTGCAGGTAATTGGGCTGCAGCGGATGGCTGCCGACCGAGCGCGCCAGATACAGCGCCTCGACGCCGCTGCGAACCGACAACAATGCCGTATCGGCGGATCGCTCCGAAAGCCGCAGCAGACTCGGCTGCGCCAGCTCGGCGATATCGACGGTGCGGCGCGCGCTGACCGCCATCACCCGCGCTTCCTGACCGAGTTCATAGGTCTTCGCACCGGTGACGCGGCAAACGAAACCTTCGTCGATCAGCGAGCCGAGGATGCGCAGCGTCGTTGCCTTGTTCAGCGAGGTGGCGTCGGCAATCTCGGTCAGCCGCAGCGGCGAGTTCTGCGCCAGCACCCGCAGGATCGCGCAGACCTTTTGGATGGCGTTGAAATTACCGGGCTGACCGACGACGGAGAGTGGCGCCTTCTTTCTGACTGACGTCGCGTTCATGCCGCCCTGCCCTTGCGCATCGCGCTGGAATAGCGCGGACAGATTTCTTCCGCAAAGCGTGTCATCATCTGTTGCCTGATGGCGAGTGGCGTGCCCGGGGTCGCGCAGGAAACCATGAAGTAGTTGAAGCCGAGCGACACCAGCGCATCGATGCGCTTGCAGATGGTCGCGGGACTGCCGACCAGATTGGAATCCAGGAACGGGCCCAATTCCGCCGGGTCGGTCATCTTGCGCAGATTGGCAAACATCCGGCTGAAGTCGGCATACTCGGGAATGTCGACCCACGGATTGGCATCAGCCTCGTAGTGGTCGGCCTGCAGCGCGAAATAGGGCGGATAATAGCGGCGGCCCAGTTCACGCGCCTCCTCATCGGTATCGGTAATGAACAGCTTCACCGAAATCGGCAGGATCGCGCCATCAGCTTTGGCACCGGCCTTGCCGCGCCAGCGCTCCAGGATTTTTACCAGCAGGCCATCCGGGAAGGTCGAGAGGCAGATCGGAGGAATGCCGAGGTCGCCCATTACTTCGGCGCTGGCCGGGCTTCCGATCGCGCCGTAGAAATGCACTTTCTTGGCCGCGGGTTCAGGACGAATGCGAATCGGCCGCTCGATATTCCAGAACTGCCCGCGATGGGTGAACGGCTTTCCCGCCAATCCCTGCTCTACGATCTTGAACACTTCCGAGAAGCGCGAGCGGCCCTCGTTCATGTCGATATTGTAGGCGTCGTATTCCATCTTGGCGGTGCCGCGCCCGATGCCGAGATGCAGGGTGCCTTGCGTCAGGCTGTTGAGCATGGCGATCTCTTCCGCCAGCCGCAGCGGGTGCACCAGCACCGAGGTGCCGAGCGACAGGTCCGGAAATTTCGCGGCGATGTACGACATCATGAGAAGCGGGCTTGGCGTCGGATAGTAATCGCTGAAATGATGTTCCAGCAGCCACGCCGCGTCATAGCCGAGCCTGTGACCGAGCGCGCAATCGGCGATCAGGCCGCGGTAGAGCTGGTCATCGGGGACACCGGCCACATCGGCGGCAGCCGCCTGGAATCCGAACCTGATATCTTGCATCAATCTGGCCTCCGCTCCCTCTAATCCTAGAGAGAGCGGACGAGCCGCGACAGGGCTTTGTTTCGCTTGACGATACGACGAGCTAAATTTTGTGGCCTGAATCGTCGATTTCGCGCCGCAGCATCGTTCTTATTCCGTCACACGAACCATCGGCTGGCATCAGGATTTGCGCGGCATCTCGCCGAGATCCCAGAACAGGCCCGCCATGATGGCCAACGCTTCTTCCGTGACCGGCAGCAGGATGTGCTCGTCCGGCGCGTGCTGTGAGCAGCCCGGGTAGGAGTGCGGAATCCAGATTGTCGGCAGGCCGAGCCCTTCGGCAAAGACGCCGTTGGGCAGCGAGCCGCCGAAATTCGGAAGCACCGCCGGCGCCTTTCCGGTGGTCTGCCGGATCGAGTTTGCCGCCCAGGCGACCCAGGGGCTGTCGACATCGGTACGCGAGGCGCCAAATCTTTGCTGCCCGCTGACTTCAACCATCGGAAAGCCGTTGGCGTGCAGATAGGTGCGGACCGCGTCGCCGACCTTTTCATAATCCGTGCCGACCACGAAGCGAAGCTGCAGCACCGCGCGCGCCACCCCCGGTATGGCGTTCGCCGGCTGCTCGATATTGCCCGATGACATCGCCAGCACTTCCAGCGTGTTCCAGGCATAGACCCGTTCGGCGGCCGACAGGCCATCCTCGCCCCAATTCTCGGACACCTGCGGCTCGTCCGCGGTGGGCTCGATCTCCACGTCCGCCAGTGCGGCGCGGATCTGGTTCGAGATCCGCGGCGGCTTCATGATCTCCAGCTTCATCCGCCCCCGGTGATCAATCAGCGCGGCGATGGCGTTGGCCAGGATGGTCGCGGGGTTGGCGAGCAGGCCGCCCCAATTGCCGGAATGATTGCCGCCGTCACGCAAATTGACGTCGAGATGAATCCGGATGCCGCCGCGACAGCCAAGGAAGATGGTGGGTCGATCCGCCGAAAGCCGCGGGCCGTCGGAAGCAAGCAACAGGTCGGCCTTGAGCTCTTGCTTCAGAGACTCGCAGACTTGCCCCAGATCCGGCGAGCCGATTTCCTCGCTGGTCTCGATGAGGAACTTGGCATTGAAGCCGAGCTTGCCGCCTCTGATATCGCGGACGGCACGCAGCGCCGCCATATTGATGCTGTGCTGGCCCTTGTTGTCGGCAGTGCCGCGGCCGTAGACGCGATCGCCTTTGGTCGTGGTTTGCCACGGATTGAGATTGTCGCGCCATTCACCGACCATGCCGCCGACGACATCACCATGGCCATAGGACAGGACCGTCACCAATGACGGATCCTCGTGATAATCCGCCAGCAGATACGGGCCCTTGCCGATCGGCGACTCGATCAGGCGGGTCGAAAAGCCGAGCGCTTCAAACGAAGGCTGCAATCCTTCCACGAGATAGGCGCGCAAGGGATCGCCCGGCAACGGTTCCTGGCTCTGCGTCTGAAAACCGACCCTGCGGTTGAGTTCGGCCAGAAATTCTCCGGAATGAAGCTGTTGACGCACATTTTCAATCGCGTCGGCTCTCGTCGCCATATTTTTTTCCTTTCGCGCTCGCGAATGTGTCGAGCTGTCAACTTAGCCAGATAAATCGCCGGCTGGAAGTGGAACGGCTTACACCCGAATTGGTCTTGCTAAAACCGTCGGGAATGCAACATTCGGTCCAACAGCCCGGCATCCGACCGGGCGGCAAACAGGGCAACGCCGCGGCGTAACCCAGCAAATACCCAAGGCTTTCGATCAAGGCTTTTCGATCATGAAAAAACAGATCCGGCTCAACGCCTTTGCCATGAACTGCGTGGCGCATCAATCGCCGGGGTTGTGGACCCATCCGCGCGACCGCACGCTTGAATACAATCGCCTGCCCTATTGGCTCGATCTGGCCAGGACGCTGGAGCGCGGCCGATTCGACGGCCTGTTTCTCGCCGACGTGCTCGGCGTCTATGACGTGTTCGGCGGCAGCCCCGACGCGGCGCTGCGCAACGCGGCGCAGACGCCGGCGAACGAACCCTTGATGCTGATCCCGGCGATGGCCGCGGTGACGAAGCATCTCGGTTTTGGTGTCACCAGCAATTTGTCGTTCGAGCCGCCGTATCCGTTCGCACGGCGGATGTCGACGCTCGACCATCTCACCGAGGGGCGGATCGGCTGGAACGTGGTGACCGGCTATCTCGACAGCGCCGCGCGCGGTGCCGGCAAGGACAAGCAGACCGCGCATGACGACCGCTACGAGATCGCCGACGAATATATGGAGCTGGTCTACAAGCTCTGGGAAGGCAGCTGGGAGGACGCCGCCGTACTGCGCGACCGCGCGCGCGGCATCTTTGCGGACCCTGCGAAGGTGCATCCCATCTCGCATGAGGGGAATAATTACCGGCTCAATGCGATTCACCTGAGCGAACCCTCGCCGCAGCGCACGCCGGTGCTGTATCAGGCCGGCACCTCGCCGCGCGGTCGGCAGTTCGCGGCGGAGCATGCCGAATGCGTGTTCATGTCGGGCCCGACGGCCAAGATCATCGAGCCCCGCGTGGCGGCGATCCGCGAACTCGCCAGCAAGGTCGGTCGCAACCCGGCCGAGATACTGATGTTCAGCATGTTCACCGTCATTCTCGGCCGCACCGACGCCGAGGCGAAGGCCAAATATGACGACTACCGCAGCCACGTCAGCACCGAAGGCGCGCTGGCCTTGATGTCCGGCTGGACCGGCGTCGATTTCTCGACCTATGACCTCGACCAGCAGGTGCGCCATGTCGAGAACGACGCGGGGCGGTCGGCGATGGACAACGTCACCCGCGGCGACCCGGACCGGGTCTGGACCGTGCGCGAGGTCGCCCAGCATGTCGGCATCGGCGGCGCCGGACCAGTTGCGGTCGGCACGCCCGAAAAGGTCGCGGACGCGATCGAGACCTGGTTCGAGCAGACCGACGTCGATGGCCTCAACATGCCGTTCGCGGTTTCGCCCGGCGATTTTGAGGACATCGCCGACATGCTGGTTCCCGAACTGACCCGGCGCGGCCGCTACAAGGAGGCTTACGCGGAAGGCACGCTGCGCGAAAAACTGTTCGGCGCGGGGCGCGCGCGTCTCGGCGCGCCGCATCCGGCCGTTCAGTACCGGCCTTGCTTGACGGCGAAGGCGGCGGAGTAGTTCGCCGTCATTGTGAGGAGCGTAAGCGACGAAGCAATCCAGAATCCCGCCCACGGCTCTGGATTGCTTCGCTTCTCTCGCAACGACGACGGATGTCAATTCACCGAATTGTTCACCACCACTT
>JACDAG010000345.1 GCA_013695565.1 Bradyrhizobium sp. | reverse complement strand
GCCGCTGCCGCAAAGGCTGCGCCGGCCGACGCGCCGCTGGCGCCTTCGGTGCGCAAGATCTCCACTGAGACCGGCATCGATGCCGCAACCGTCCCAGGTTCCGGCAAGGATGGCCGCGTCACCAAGGGCGACATGCTGGCTGCGATCGAGAAGGCCGCTTCGACGCCGACCCCGGTCAATCAGCCGGCGGCTGCCGTGCAGGTCCGCAGCCCCTCGCCTGCCGACGATGCCGCGCGTGAAGAGCGCGTGAAGATGACGCGGCTGCGCCAGACCATCGCGCGCCGCCTCAAGGACGTGCAGAACACCGCGGCGATGCTCACGACCTTCAACGAGGTCGACATGAGCCACATCATGGCGATGCGCACGCAGTACAAGGACGTGTTCGAGAAGAAGCACGGCACCAAGCTCGGCTTCATGGGCTTCTTCACCAAGGCCTGCGTGCAGGCTTTGAAGGACATCCCGGCCGTCAACGCCGAGATCGACGGTACTGATTTGATCTACAAGAATTACTACCATGTCGGCGTCGCCGTCGGCACCGACAAGGGCCTGGTCGTGCCTGTGGTGCGCGACTGCGACCACAAGTCGATCTCCGACATCGAGAAGAGCATCGCCGATTTCGGCCGCCGCGCCCGCGACGGCCAGCTCAAGATCGACGAGATGCAGGGCGGCACCTTCACCATCACCAATGGCGGCATCTACGGCTCGCTGATGTCGACGCCGATCCTGAACGCACCGCAGTCCGCCATTCTCGGCATGCACAAGATCCAGGAGCGGCCGATGGCGGTCGCCGGCAAGATCGAAATCCGCCCGATGATGTATCTGGCGCTGTCCTACGATCACCGCGTGATCGACGGCAAGGAAGCCGTGACGTTCCTGGTCCGCGTCAAGGAGAGCCTGGAAGATCCGGCGCGGCTGGTGCTGGATCTCTAGTGTGCCAGTCGTCGCCATCGTCGCTGGGGTAAAGATCATGTTCTACGCCAATGAGCATCCTCCCGCTCATTTCCATGCAAAGATCGCGGAGTTTCAGGCGGTCATAGATATTGATAGCCTCAGGATCGTCGCTGGCCGCTTGCCTCCCGCTCAAACGGGGTCTGTGCTCGCTTGGGCTGCCTCTCGGCAGGATCGTTTGCGGCAAACATTCGTAGCGGCTCTGGCTCACGAAAAGATTGGACCGATCGAATGAGCGATTTACCGCGAATAAAAACCGCTGAGCCGATCATTCCAGGGGTCCTGAAACTGGTGTTTCTGGACGGATATGAGGGCGTCGTTGACTTGCGACCCCTGCTGTCGAAGGGAGGGGTCTTCAGCTCGCTGCAGGATCCAGCACATTTCTCGCGGATCAAGGTCGACGAATTTGGCCATTCTGTTGGTTGGCTTGGCGACGATGGCTATGAGGTCGATCTGAGTGCCGACGGGTTGCGTCGCGACTGCGAGCGTCAAGCCGAAATCCACAAACTGATGGTGGTGTAGATAGTGGACGTAGCGGGAAAGATGTGCGGGTGACTGATCGAGTTGTAGTCATTACCGGCGGAAGCCGCGGCATCGGCCGCGCTGCCGCCCTTGCCGCCGCGGCGCGCGGTTACCGGATTGTCGTGGGCTATGCCTCGAACGAAGCTGCCGCGAAGGAAGTCGTCGCCAGTATCGAGGCGAAGAACGGCAAGGCGATCGCGGTGCAATGCGACGTCGGCAAGGAGAGCGATATTCTCCGGCTGTTCGAGGCGGCCGACAAGTTCGGCACGCTTGGTGCCCTCGTCAACAATGCCGGCATCGTCGGCAAGAGCGGCGTGCGGGTCGACGAGATGTCGGCCGAGCGAATCCAGGAAATGATGGCGGTCAATGTCACCGGCAGCATCCTGTGTGCCCGTGAGGCGGTGAAGCGGATGTCGACCAAACATGGCGGCAAGGGCGGCGTCATCGTCAATATCTCCTCGGTTGCCGCCAAGCTCGGTGCGCCCAACACCTATGTGGATTACGCGGCGTCCAAGGGCGCCATCGACTCCTTCACCCTCGGCCTCGGTCTTGAAGTCGCGGGCGAAGGAATTCGTGTCGCCGGTATCCGGCCGGGATTGATCGACACCGAAATCCACGCCGCGGGCGGCGAGCCCGATCGCGCCCACCGGCTCGCGCACATGGTGCCGATGAAGCGTGTCGGCCACGCGGAGGAAATCGCCAATGCTATCGTCTGGCTGATGTCGGACGACGCCTCCTATGTGACCAGCACGACACTCGATGTTTCAGGCGGGCGCTAACGCCTGTCACACAGACCAGCTACAGGATTTAGATCATGGCCACTTACGATCTCGTCGTCATCGGCACCGGGCCCGGCGGATATGTCTGCGCGGTGCGCGCGGCGCAACTCGGCATGAAAGTCGCCGTGGTCGAGAAGAACGCGACGCTCGGCGGTACCTGCCTCAACGTCGGCTGCATGCCGTCGAAGGCGCTGCTGCATGCGTCCGAGATG
>JACDAG010000341.1 GCA_013695565.1 Bradyrhizobium sp. | reverse complement strand
GTCGAGAGGAGCCCAGTGGAGTCCTATATGAAGACCGGACGCCGCCGAACAAATTCCGCCAGACGTGCCGTTTACGAGGGCGGCATGGCCAACAGCGCGCCAAGGACGTTCGGCGAATTAAGGACCGCAAATTTCTCGCGCGGGGTGAGGAATGCGGCCGCTTCGTCGAATGTTTCAGCGTCTTCGATTTTGGCGCGCGCGATCGCGAGATGGGGATCGACCTCGCCACGATTCCGCGGTTTTGGGTCGGATAGATTATTAAGATGCGCCGCGCGCAGATCGGCATCACGGTGGAGTTCGAGAAGCGGGCAGCAAACCGTCCGGTGCAAGGTGTTGGCTAGCTCGTTAGCCCTCAGCAACACCTGCGGTGGTGAGGTCTCCTCCGGTGTCTTGAACAGACTGGAAGTCGACCGTGCGCTTGCTGAGGAAGACAGCATGGCAAGCGGAATGGCGAGCAGGAGGCCGAGAATCACCGGCATCATCCATAGCAGCAGCGTCAATGACACCGCGTAGGCGCTGATGGCCATGGCGATCCCAAAAAGCGTCGGAACCGAATATTTCCGAAGCGTGTCCTCATGTGACACCGCGCCGTCGTCGCGGCGTTGAACCTGCCACCCCCCATCGTGTCCTACCAGTATCCCTGCGACCGCAGACGATTGAAAGATCATCATCACCGGCGCCGTCAGGCCTGAAAGAAATGTCTCGGCAAGAATACCCGCAAAGGCACGAAAGCTGCCACCGAACTTTGCTCGTTCGTCTTTATGGGTGAGCATGACGATGTAGGCGAGCATCTTGGGAAGGATCAGCATGCCCATCGTGCCAACGAATACCCATGCCGCCAGGATTGGATCCTGTGCGGGCCATGCCGGAAACAGCGAAAACCCCTTTGGAAAATACTCGGGCCTGACAAACTGCGCTTGCAACGATACCAAGATTCCGAATACCAGAAAAATGAACCAGAGCGGTGCCGTCAGGTAGGATCCAATTCCGGTCAGAAGATGGAGCCGTGAGACCCAGTGAAGGCCGCGCGCCGGAAGCAGTGCCAGATGCTGCAGATTACCTTGACACCATCGCCTGTCGCGCGCGGCGAAATCCAACAGCGAAGGCGGGCTTTCTTCGTAACTGCCGCCGAGCGTTGCCGTCATATGGATGGCCCAACCGCCACGTCGCATGAACGCCGCCTCGATAAAATCATGGCTGAGGATGTGCCCGCCGAACGGCTTGCGGCCCTTCAGTTCGGGAAGGGCGGCATCCCGGGCAAAAGCGCGAACCCGGATGATGGCGTTGTGCCCCCAGTAATTGCCTTCGGATCCATGCCACCATGCAATGCCGGCGGCAATCAACGGACCATACAGGCGCCCGGCAAATTGCTGCCACCGTGCAAATAGGGTTCGGGCGTTGACCACGATCGGCAGCGTTTGGATCAGGGCTACGTTTCGATGTTCGTCCATCGCGGCGGCAAGCCGCACGATAGTGTCGCCGGTCATCAGGCTGTCTGCATCCAGGATAAGCATGCATTCATAGCTGGAACCAAACCGCTTGACCCAATCCTCGATATTACCGGATTTGCGCGCGGTGTTTTCCGGACGGTGACGGTAGAAAATTCTCGCCGTTGGGCCAGCTTCGTCTCGGAGCTGAAGAAAACACTTTTCTTCGGCGATCCAGATGGCGGGATCGGTCGTGTCGCTCAAAACAAACCAGTCGAACTTGACGGCGCATCCGGTTTCCTCGACCGATTCATAGACAGCACGCAGCCGGGCCAGGACGCTATAGGGGTCCTCGTTGTAGGTAGGCAACAGAATCGCGGTCCGGCCTTCGATCGCAGGTAGGGGCGCGCGGGAATCGATGCCGAGTTCGTCCTTCCGTCGCAACAGCAGCACGAAGAAACCGGCAATGGCCGACATGAAGGAAAACGCAACCCATGCGAACAATAAGACGAACAGAGCGAGGATGATCGCCTCCAGGATCGTCACGCCGCCCACTTGGAGCACTTCGTACATCTCGTAGCAGCCCGCCTGGGTCAGGAGGACGGTGCCCGCAAGGAGGTATGCACGTCGCGGCCATGCCCGCGCAAACTCTGAAGCCTGAGCTTGCCGCCGGAACGGCGGCAACGGCTGCACCGCCATTTCCATTGGCGCTTCAGGGGGAAGGAATTGGTTCAGATCGCTGCGCTGAAGCGATCCTTGGACTTTCCCTAAGGTGTCCATCGATATACCCAGACCTCCGATGCCAGCTCGTTCTCCTGCATAAGCGATGCGCGTATCTCGACGGGATTCTTCTCCTTCAAGAGTTCGAAACTCAAGCGCCATCCGCCGGAGTTCGGATTCGGCTGGGTGACGATGTTCTGGATCTTGGCCTTCTCTGCGGTTACAACTCCCCGCAGAGTCTTTGGGTCAACGGATTTCAACCTGTCGCCGATCAGGTCCAGCACGAACAGTGTCGCGTTATCGCCTCTCGCCCCGATGCCGGTTCGGGAAAATCGCGCAAGCGCGGTCGGTTTCGGGGTGTCCGGCCCCCAGTGCAGCCGGTAGGTATAGGTGTGCTCGCCCTTTGCCTGCAGCGCTGACTTGGGCTGCCAGAAGCTCGCAATGTTGTCGTGTACTTCTTCCTTGGTCGGAATTTCGACTAGCTTGACCGAACCCTCACCCCAGTCTCCGATTGGCTCCGCCCACAAACTTGGCCGGCGTTCGAAACTGGATTCGAGGTCCTGATAGGCGAAAAAATCCTTCTGACGCTGCATTAACCCGAAACCTCGTGGGTTGAGATCAGCGAATGAACTGATCTGAAGATCTTTCGGATTGTGAAGGGGCCGCCAGAGCTCCTCGCCCCGGCCGTTGAACACGGCCAGCCCGTCGGAATCATGTACCGACGGTCGAAAGTCGTCGACGTCCTTACGGTCATTCGGTCCGAAAAAGAACATGCTTGTCATCGGCATGAGGCCGGCGCGCTCCAGATCTATTCTGGGATAGATCGCCATTTCCACGTCAAAGACGGTCGTCTCGCCGGGCCGGATGGTGAAGCGATACGCCGCCGCCGCGCTCTCGCTGTCGAGCAAGGCGTGCACGACAATGGACTTGGCGTTGGCTGTCGGCTTTTCTATCCAGAATGCCTTGAACGACGGGAATTCTTCGCCCTTGGCTTCGCCGGTGTTGATTGCAAGCCCGCGCGCCGAAAGACCGTACAACTGGCCCTTGGCGACTGCCCGGAAATAGCTCGCGCCGAGAAAGACGCAAACCTCGTCATAATAGTCGGGCTTGTTGACCGGCGCATGAAGCCGAAAGCCAGCAAAGCCGAGATCGACACCTGCGCCTGGTGGCGCCAATTCGCCGAATGAAAAAAGGTCGGGTTGATAGGCGATTTTCGCCGCTTGGCCGTTCTTCACCTCATAGATGTCGACTCGCTTGGTATAGAAAAATCCGCGATGAAAGAATTGCGCCTCGAAAGGTAGCTTTTCGCCGCGCCAGAGTGCGCGTTCCGGCAAAAACCGTATCGTCCGGTAACGATCGTAATCCAGGTCCTTCAGATTATCCGGTAGTTTATTATCTGGGGCTTTGAACGATTTGCCGGCCAGATCACGCGCCATCTGCCGCACAATGGACCGGTCAAACGGCGCCGGCTGCGCGCGAGCGGCGGCCAGGAGTCCTGGTGCCGCGATCGATACGAGCGGCAAGGCGGAAGCTGCGAGGAAGTGTCTGCGGTTCACAAAAATGGCCTACTGTTACTGACGGCGACCATGGGCAACGCAGTGCAGCATTAACGGTTCCCGCTTAGGGAACCTAATTGCCGGGTTTTCCCGTTCGACCAGGACTTAGTGTGCCAGCGAGTGACTTATTCGCGTCACCACGCCATCCCACTGACGCTTTTCTGCGGCGGGATAATTGATCAGCACGCAATCCATATACCCGCCCGACCGGTTGCAGCGGTTGTACCAAATCCGGTCGTTGCGGATGCTGGACACCACGAAGAAATTCGGTGTCACCCTCTTGTACGTGATGCCGGGCGGCGGATTCTTCTTCGCAAGAAACGTGGCCGGTGAGTCGTTTTCGGGATTTGCAACCGACTGCACCGTCAAATTAGCGCGGCGGTCGTCGGTATAAAAACGCCGTCCAGTTCCGCCGTCCGGCAACTCGGCCTCCTTGCTGAATATCGTCACCGGAATTTCCACGTTGGTCCCGGTGGTGGGCATCACAAATCTCTGCCAACCGGCACCTTCCGCAAGGACGACCGCCGGAATGGAGCTGAAAATAAGGGTCATCAAAAGGCGAAACCGCATCAGGAAATTTCCAGTTCAACTGAAATAATCGAATGGATTTGCATTTGTTCCACCAAGACGATCTGTACGATAGAGGCGCCCGTTTAGGCGGCCGTTCTAGCTCACGTTCTGCAGCGTTTGAGCGCTTCGAAGCTTGTTCGAGAACAACGGCCGAAAGAAAATAGCCGAAAGGATGCCGAGATCAATCTGTTCGTCGCAACCGACCGGAAACCTTCAAACAAAAAGGCGCAAAGCGCGAGTTGGCGTTCATATAATCGGCCATCCGAGCGGTCCCCTTCCCGGGGTAAGCGCGGACAGGCTGGAGGCCGCGGTAGACCAAGCCAGCGCGGCGTATGGCGGCGACAAGCCGTCCACCATTCGCGCGTGGATCGTCGCAAATCAATTTCTGGCCCGAAGCGAGCGAATCGATGAAGGGCTTTTTCCTTCCCGCCTGGTTGCTCAACGACAGCAAGCCGCGAGCGATCGAGGAAGTTGCTCTTCTCCATGCGTTTGTTGGTATTCAAGTTGGTATTGGCCGTGATCGACAATGAAAATTGCTTTACATTCAGATGGTTATGGGACTAATCGGTTACCGGCCAGGGGCACCAAGCTACGCTGCTGCGCAGCAACGCTTGGCGCGGCCAACCGCGCGTCGCTGCGAGCGCCGTCGCGTACCACCAGGGTCACCCGATGGACATGCTCGTCAAACTCTATGCGCTGCCCGATTCCCGGCCGGCGTATGATCGATTGCTCAAGGCCGGCATCGTCATGCGGCGGGCGCTGGCGCCCGAGAAGCACAAGGTTTTGGGCTGGGTGCGGCAGAATTTCAGCGAGGCATGGGCCAGCGAAGCCGATGTCGCGTTCAGCCGCCAGCCGATTTCCTGCTTCATCGCGATCCGCGACAAAAACATCGTCGGCTTCGCCTGCCACGACGCGACCTGTCCCAACTTCTTCGGTCCGACCGGCGTCGATCCGAACGTGCGCAACGGTGGAATCGGAAAAGCCCTGCTGTTTGCCTGTCTCGAGGACATGCGGCAGCAAGGCTTTGGCTACGCCATCATCGGCGGCGTGGGACCGGCGGAGTTTTATGCGAAGGCGGTCGGCGCGGTGCCGATCGAGGGCTCGGAGCCGGGGATTTATCGGGGGCTGCTGTAGACCATCGCCGCCACCGCCTCACCCCAAGAGGTTGGGCAACCAGGTTGCAATCGCCGGAAATGCGATGATGATCAGCAGCAGGACAATACTCATCGCGATGTAAGGCACAACCGCGCGAAAAATGTGCGTCATCGTGACCTCCGGCGGAGCAACACCTTTCATCGTCATCAGGAGAAGTCCGTGAGGCGGCAGTAGCAATCCAAGTTGCATGCAAATCAGATAGAGCACGCCAAACCAGATCAGATCGATCTCGAGCCGTTGCACGATCGGCATGAAGACCGGCAACGTAATCAGCATCATGCTGACCTGATCCACGAAGATTCCGAGAAAAATCAACAGTAGCATCATGCCGGTCAGAATGGCGAAGGCCGAGAGTCCCTGGCCGAGAATGGCGGACACGATGCCTTGCGTGGCGCCGGAAAAACTCAGGATCTGCGAGAACGTTGTCGCGCCGAGGATGATGAAGAGGATCATCCCGGAAATGGCAACCGTGCCGCGCAGGGCTTGCAGCAGGTTTTTGAAGTTAAGCACGCGATAGCCGACCCCCAGCGCCATGGTCGCAAGCGCGCCCAGTGCGGCCGATTCCGTCGGTGTTGCGATCCCCGCCGACATTGCGCCGATCACGACGACAAAGATCGAAGCGAGCGGCACGACGTAAAGCAGCAGTAGCTCGTAGCGCGCCCAGCCGGTTTTTCTTTCGATCGGCGCGGCAGGCGCAAGATCTGGCCGCATCATGACCCGAACGACGATGTAGCCGACAAAGGCGGCGCTGAGCATCAAGCCCGGTACGACACCGCCAATCAGGAGCTTGGAAATCGAAATTCCCGACAGGCTGCCGAGCAGAACGGTGAGCGCGGAGGGCGGAATCAGCATATCGACCGCGCCGATCGCCATGATCGGGCCGGTCGCCAGAACGGGATTGTAGCCGCGCGACAACATGACCGGCAGCATCAGCGAACCGAGCATCGCAGTCGTCGCAATCGTCGAACCCGAGATCGCGGAAAAAATCGTTCCGGCGACGATCGCGACCACGGCGAGCCGGCCCGGCACCTGGCTGATCAGCCGTTCCACGCCGTCGATGACTTTCAGCGCGAGGCCGGTGTGGAACAGCACCTCCCCCATCAAAACGAAAAGGGGAATCGGCGTGAGCGAGAAATTGATCGCTGCGGCGACGCTGTTGCGCGCGACCTGATGCAGCCCGGCATCGCCGCCGAGAAACAGGATCGCACCGATCACATTGATCGCGATGAACGAGATAGCGACCGGCATCCCGACAAACAGCAGAACGGTTGAGCCGCCGAGGAGCAGCAGCGCGGCCATCTGCCAGGACATGCTCACGCGCAGCTCCTCTGGTGCGATACCGGCTTCAAGCCGCGGAAACCGCGTCGTCGCGCAAGCCGATCTCGGCCACGGAAAGCCGGTGCATGCGGAAGATGAATTCGATGCCCAGCAGGACAAAGCCAACCGGCAGTGGTGCAAGCGTCCACCATTCCGGCGTGATCAATGTCTTGATGACGATCGAGCCGGCCGAATAGCTCGCCACCGTGATCAGGGTCCCGTACCAGACGAAGTAACAACAGCAGAAGAGACCGACGATATCGCCGACCCATTCCAGCGTCCAGGCAGCGCGTGTCGGCAGGGCGCGCAAGATAATGTCCACGCGAATATGCTGACCCCGACGGAGCAACCAGGGTGCGGCCAGCAGCGTCATGAGATAGAGAATGTCCTCGGAGAGTTCATTGCTGACGGCGACACCGCCGGCACCGACGTTACGAGACAGCACATCGGCGCCGATCATGACCGCCATGCCCAGGAGCAACAGGCACGCCACCAGCATCAGGCTATCGAGCACACGCTCATACCAGCCGGACAATCGCTCCATGACCGAGCTCACTTCGACGAAACGACCGCGCTTCATTTTGTCGTCGCAAAAAAATCCCTGATCTTCGGGCCGTGCTCGGGGCTTTGCTTGATGATCCCCTCCCAGCCGGCCTGATAGGCTTTCGCCCGATAGGCCGCCGCCGCCGCCGCATCGAAGGCAATGGTCTGAATGCCCGCATCGGCCTGCCGCTTGGTATCCTTGGCGTTCTCGGCGACGAACTCCGCCGCTGCTTCCGCCTCTGCGCGGTCCGCGGCGTTGCGCAACACGGCCCTTTGCTTGTCGTTGAGCTTGTCCCACGCCGTCTTGTTGACGAGGACCGAAACCTCGGCGGTGTAAAATCCGGGATCGACGCGATACTTGGTCTTTTCATGCCAGCCGAGATCGAAAATGCCGGTGATCGGCCAACCATATCCATCGACCACGCCACGCTCGAGCGATGTATAGACCTCACCCGGCGGGGTCTGCACAACCGTGGCACCGAGCGCCTGGAAGAAATCGCGATACACCGGCGTGATCCGGATCTTCAGCCCGGTGAGATCGGAAGTCGAAATCGGCTTGTTCAAATAAAGATGAAACGGATTGTTATCGACCAGACGCGCCAGGAAGATGGCATTCATCTTCTGCGCATAGATCATGGCCATGTAATCGTAGCCGCCGTTCTTGCGAAGCTCCGACATCGGACGCTCGGTGAGCTTCCAGGCGTCGGATTCCGGCATGACGTTGGTGGTGAACGCGCCGGTCGTGTTGGCGATATCGATCACACCGGTCTTGAGCGCGTTACCGACTTCAAACGGGGGCATCGCCTTGGGTCCCCCGATATAATTGATCTGGATGACGCCCTTGCCGTCGGCATTGACCTGCTCGATGAATTTTTCAAAGCCGCGCGAGTAAGTGGTCTTCTCCGCGAACGCCGAGACGGCGCGCAGGGTGACCTCCTGAGCCCAACCCGATGAGCAGACAAATAGTGAGCCAACAAGCGTTGTCGCAACCAGACCGAGCGCACATTTCCTGCTCATGGTGACCATCCCCCGCGCTGCCGAGTTCGAATGCCCGGTCGTTTATTATGAAATATATTTCCAGCCTGATTTTTTGTAAGAGAAGCAGGCTGGAGAGTCAAACGAAGGCCGCGCCGAACTTGGGCGATGACTCGACGGTGACAGCGCACTCAACTAAAGTTCAGCCTCACGCTCAGTGAGCTCTGTCGTCGAACCTGATGAGGTGCACCGTCACTGTAATGGAGCGCGATGGCTTTAGTGACGGATGCTGCCGGCCGGTGGCGATTTCCCCGGCTATCAATCAGCGTGCAGCGCGTTGCATTTCCCAATACCAGTAACTCGGTGTCGTTTTCTTCTCCAGCAGGATTCGGTTTTCCGGGGATGCATCGAACGTAACGAGAGCATGCAAATCGCTCACTACTGAAAAATTGTGCGTAACGTAGGCGTGTCCGGCACGGCAGACATCATAAAACGCCCATCGAAAGATTTCAGCCGGCGGAAGGTAAGACGCAATAGTCGCTCCAAAGGAGATTGTCTCGGCCCTTGTCACGTCAATCGTATCCAATTCCTGGCTAACAATTCGATCCGGTCCTCCTTGCCCGGCGCGCGGGCCCTGATGGAGGAGTTGAGAACAAATCAGGGCCTGATCTGCCGAAGACACATAGAGAGTGGTCTTAGCCGCCAGTTGCTTCATACTCGGAATGAGCAGCGTAAATCGTGCCGCATAGATGTCGGGCGCCGCGAGGATCAAGTGGTGCAAAAATGGCCGCTGCCCCGGATTGCTGAGCGCCAACAATTCGAGCGCGCCGGTAGCGACGCGATTACCCATGCTGTGAGCGAGCAGATGAATGCGCCGGATACGCTGTCGGTCGATGGCGCGGAGCGAGTTAAGCACAGAAAGGAAAGTACTGCGACTAACCTCCTCTTCTGTTTCATCGCGAGGATATTGCAACGCCACTCCATCTGATGGCCAGCTGAAGATAAGGCCGGCTCCTTCGAATTTCATATCCGCCAGTAAGAGCGCAGCACTTTCGGCCGCGTCACGGAACGTATTGTTGTATCCGTGGACGTAGATAAACAATTCCTTCGATTTGGTTGTCTGCACGGCGCGCGCCAGAGTCTCCGTAAAATCACTCTCGCTCCTTAGCTCATTGATATCAGTGATTCGCACACCTTCCGGCGGCCCAGCGTTCGGCCGGTCGCCGCCAAGGTCGAGTGTCATCAGGCCGTACGCCGCCCCACCTCGTTTCGCTCCAAAACGCAGATTGGGATCGGCGTTACTTTGCATAGCCCGATCCGTTGCGAAGAAAAGGGAGGCCTTTCCCTTGGGACGCGGGACCGGGTCGAGGGGACGGTTGTGCGGAATTGGCTCCGCTCGCTCCGATTCCATCGTTCTCAGGCCGAGAGCGGCCAACCGGTCGCGCTCCGCCAAAGGACCAGTCTTCGCGCTCGCACGTACCGATTTCAGGTCTTCGGAAGACAGCGACACGATTTGTACGCCGCGCTCCTTTAGCTCGGAGAGCGCGCCGCTCTCACGCTTTGGGACGACCTCGTTGAGGCGCGCGGCGGTTATCTGGATTTGCTCCGCGAGTACTGACTGCACCTGAAGGGAGTAGTTGTTCCAGGATGCCTGGTTACCCACAACGAGATACACCTGCGGCACGAAGGGTTGCTCAGTAAGGTATTTTTTTGTCTCATACAGGCGACCAGCGAGCACAAAATTTGGAGTAACCTCCGCTGCATCAGCAACGCCGGCACTCAATCCGGCGTACAACTCGCCCCCCGCGATTGGGACCGGAACCGCTCCCAGCGCCAGCAGCGAATTTTGGCGCGACGGCGAAGCCGCGGTGAGGACCTTCATTCCCTTAAATGATGCGAGATCAAGCTTTGTCGGACCCAAAATTCGCCTTGTACCAACGTTCCAGTAGCCGAGACCGACCAGCCCCTCGTTGCTGACCGACGCAAGTATTGCTTCACCCAGCGCGCCGTGCTGCAAATGAAACACGTCCGACAAATTGTTAAATTGGAACGGGCTATCAAAGAGTGCAAGGCCGCTTGCCTTTGAATTCGCAAACACACCACTCGGTATCAATGCAAGGTCGGCACCGCTCTCTCGTACCGCCGCGAGAGGATTGCCGGTTTCTAAAACAACGATACGAGCGACACCCTCAAGCTGCTTATTAAACGCGCCGCTAAAATCGATATCGTTCAGACTCAAAGCACCGGGCGGCGCGGCGAATCGAATTGTAACCGGCTCGGCAGCGTGTGCACATCCCATGGAAAAGGCGACTGCAGCCAACATCATCAAGCGCCGCCACATGACTGGTATCCCCCTCGCATCATACAGCTGACTGATTTATATCATACTATCTCAGGTTGACAATCGACGCAAAAATACCTCGATAACTTGAATCCTTCCAAGACGTTCGCAAACTGGTGAACGCGGCGTATCCTTATCTCGTTTATTACGTCATCGATGACGCAGCGAATAGATTATCGTGATCTCAATTCAGCATCCGGCACGCGAATGCGATCATTCAGATGCGTAGTATCGCAGAACGCAACTAGAGCCGAAGACGTAACCCGCAAGACGCGATAGCGGCGGGCGACGCTAACGCCATTCCGCTCAACGGCTTCGGCGCGACAGGTCCTCTCCTCACCCGATCTCCTTCGGTGCGACGCTCTCGACCTGCGGCTGGCCGGCGACCAGCGTCACCGCAAAGGCGCGCGGCTGGGTCAGCACTTCCGGCCGCAGGATCTGGTCGAGCTGCTCGCGCGTGAGCAGCTTCTTGGCCAGCACCAGATCGTAGACGCTC
>JACDAG010000324.1 GCA_013695565.1 Bradyrhizobium sp. | reverse complement strand
AACCAAGTGGCTTCGGGTTAACCCGCCATTAACCATAACCGACGCAGGGTTGTAGGAGGCCTGAGCGCCGCCTGTCGTGCCGAGATGGCCGGGCGGTTGTTTCGCGAGGAGCGGGGCACCAACAGATGTCGGTCGACACGTTAAGCGCCACGGCAACGGCAGGTGTCGAACCGTCGCGCGCGCGGATTGCCGGCGCGATCAAGCAGGCCGCCGATACCACCGGCACCAGTTTCGAATACATGCTCGCCACCGCCAAGATGGAATCCAATTTCAACCCGAAGGCGGCCGCGTCAACCTCGTCGGCGCGCGGGCTGTTCCAGTTCATCGACCAGACTTGGCTCGGCACGGTGAAGGAAGCCGGCAGCCAGCTCGGCTACGGCAAATATGCCGACGCCATCACCAAAAATCCCTCCGGGAGCTATTCGGTCAGCGACCCCACGGCGCGCGCGGCGATCATGAAGCTGCGCGACGATCCGGAAGCCGCGTCGTCGATGGCGGGGGTACTGACCCAATCGAACAGTTTCAAACTGACCGGCAAGATCGGCCGCCGGCCGACCGACGCCGAACTCTATATGGCGCATTTCATGGGCGTCGGCGGCGCGGGAAAACTGATTTCCAGTGCCGAGGACAATCCGCAGGCTTCGGCGTCACGGATGTTTCCGGCCGCCGCCGCGGCCAACCAGTCGATCTTCTATGATCGTTCGGGACGCGGCCGCAGCGTCTCCGAGGTCTATTCGGTACTGAACTCGCGCTACGCCAGTGCGGCCAATTCGCAGGCGACACGCACGGCCATGGCCGTGGTCGGCGGCGACATCCCACGCCGCGTCACCGTTGCGAGCGCCGCCCAGGTGGCGCCCGCGATCGACAATGCCGCCTATCTGTCGAGCTTCCCGGACTCTCGCAGCGTGACGCCGGTGGCCGCGACATCGCAGACCGCCTCCGTGCAGCCCGAGCCGATCTTCCGCTCGCTGTTCCAGGCCGGTGAGCGCAGCCAGCCGATTTCCCCCGCGGTCCAGGAATTGTGGGGCAGGGGATCGTCGCTGACATCGGTTGCGTCCGCGACTTCGGCGACGACGCCATCCCTGTCGGGACAGAAGCCCGAAGTGCGGGCACCGGGCCGGCTTGATCTCTTCAGCGACCGCAACGGCACGTTCAGCTAGCGCCGTTTTGGCTTCAGCAGTCGGCTATCTCTGCGCCGACAATGTCTTCCCTTGCTCATAAAATAGCTTGCCGCCATCAGGTCCGAACCGGATGCCGTATTCGAAGGACGCGGTGCCTGCAGATTTCTTGCCGTTCGACGGATTGGAATGACTGAATTCCAGCGCGCCGCTGATCTGGCAAACCGATCTCGACTGGTCGCACGAGGTGCGTATCGTATCCATCTGAAGCCGGTACGACCGGTTAGGCCAGTTCTTGACGTATCTCTCCTTGTCCTTGAGGACATCGTCGCGACTTGTTGATTTTCCATAATAATCAATTCGCTCGTCAAGCGAACTGCGCGCGTAGTTCAGGAACTCCGCGGTGCTGCCCTGCGACTGCTTCATATCCTCGATGACAAAGGCGGTCGCGCGCTGCTCCAGCGCCGGATCGATCGCAACCGGCCTTGGCGGCGCAGACGGCGCCATGACGGTTTGCGGCGGAGCGGCGACCGGCTGGTTCGGCGTGGTGCTTGCGAAATAAAACGAGCCGTCGATCGGCGAAGACGAAACCCAGGGCTGCTGCGATCCGCCGGTCGCGCGTTTCACCTGCAGGCCGACCTGATTGAAGGTCTGGAAGATGTCGAGCCCCGGTTTCTGGATCGCCTGCGCCAGCGCCGACGTGTAGGGGCTGTTGCTGCCGGTGCCGTCGAGCGCGACGTTGCAGGGTTGGGTGGCGTAGGACAGCAGCGTTCCCTCGGGCGCCCGCAGTTGCGCGAGGCCGCTTTCGGTACCGCGTAATCCGCGTCCGCCGAACGGATTATTGCGGCAGGCATCGAGGATCACGAGGTTCAGCTTGGTGCCGGAACCCTCCATCTGCCGGAGCACCAGATTGACATCGACCATCTGGAAATCGACATCGGCTTCCTTGACCGGATTGGCTGACGTCGGCACCAGATAATTGACGTTGCGGACCTGCACGCCGTGGCCGGCGTAATAGAACAGCGCGACATCGGCGCCGGTGAGCTCATTGCCGAAAGCCTGGATCGCGCGATCGAAAGCTGGCTTGTCGAGGTCGATTTGCGCGCGCCCGCCGACGAGGATGAAGCCGACCTTGCGCAACGTCTCGGCGATCAACGCGGCATCGTTCCTGGGATTGGCGAGCGGGCTTATGCTTTGGTAGTTGGAATTTCCAACCACCAGCGCAATGCGTTTCTCTGCCCGGCAAACCAGCGTCGAAAACAGCAGCAGAAATATCGACAAACCAAAAGTTGAGCGCATGCACCACGCCTCGCCCAGAGGAATATCACAGGCGATAATAGGCAAGGAATGGCGGGCGTTGTCGAGATGGCAGGCGGAATTTGCAAGGCCAAGGCAAAGGCAAAGGCAAAGGCAAAGGCAAAGGCAAAGGCAAAGGCAATGGCAGGAATCGGCAGGGGAGCAGGGCGCGGAGACCTGGCTCCGGCTTCCTTACTTTGCATGGGGTTGTTTTCGCAATTTTGCGTCTGTCGTGCCTCCTTAACGAAACGTCAATAAACCCAAGCAGTTATGATGAACCCTTTGTTAAGCGTCATGGTTTATTTTCTATGACAGTGGCATCGCGTCACGGTGTCGTTTCGGGTTGCGTAGGCCGGCAGAACCATGATCGTTCGGCAGTTCATCAGTTGGATACGTACCGCTCCGGCAGGCGAGCGGGCAGAGGCAACGCGGGCTTTGGCGCGGGCCTGGTTGATTTCAGATCTTTCCGAGGACGATCGCGCCGCCGCTGAGGGCGCGCTGTTGATGCTCCTCGACGATCCATCCCCGCTGGTGCGTCAGGCCATGGCCGAGGTATTCGCGCGCAGCGCCGAAGCGCCCGCCGCGATCGTGCAGGCGCTCTCGCTCGACCAGCCGTCGATCGCGCTGCCGGTGCTCGAACATTCCCCGCTTCTGATCGATGCCGACCTCGTCGACATCGTCGCCACCGGCAATGGCGAGACGCAATGCGCGATCGCGCGCCGGGTCAATCTGCCGCCTTCCGTATCCGCTGCGATTGCCGAAGTCGGCTCAGCCGCCGCAGCCCTCGAGTTGATCGAGAACGCCTATGCGGAGTTGGCGCCATTCTCCTGGGACCGCATCGTCGAGCGTCACGGCCACCTCGCCGCGATCCGTGAATCGATGCTGGTGCTGGAGGGCCTTCCGTCCGCCACGCGCCTCGCGCTGGTCGCCAAACTTTCCGACACGCTGGCGCAATTCGTCGTCGCCAAAAACTGGTTGAGCCCGGACCGGGCAGGGCGCCTTGCCAGCGAAGCGCGCGAGCGCTCGACGGTGAACATCGCGGCGCGGTCGCGCGGCGATGACATGCAGGGCCTGGTGCAGCATTTGCGCGCCACGGGCCAGCTCACCGCGGGCCTGATCCTGCGCGCGCTGTTGTCCGGCAATCTCGATTTGTTCGATGCATCGCTGGCCGAATTGTCCGGACTGCCGCACGCCCGCGTCACCGCGCTGCTGCATGATCGCGGCGGCGCCAGCCTGCAGGCGCTGTTGATCCGGGCAGGTCTGCCGGAGTCCACCTTCGCCGCCTTCCGGATCGCGCTCGAGGTCAGCCACGAGACCGGCTATGTCGATACGCTGGGCGGTGCGGCGCGGCTGCGCCGCCGCATGGTCGAGCGCGTGCTGACCCATTGCGAGACCGACCGCAAGGCCGCCGAACCGCTGCTGATCCTGCTGCGTCGCTTCGCCACGGAATCGGCCCGCGAGGAAGCCCGCATGTTCTGCGACGAACTGGTGGCGGAAGAAGCGGTCGCGCAGCTCGGGCACGATCTGATCGCGGCGTAGGTCTCCTTCTCACCGTCATTGCGAGGAGCGTTAGCGACGAAGCAATCCATCTATCCGCGCATGCGGCCCGATGGATTGCTTCGCTTCGCTCGCAATGACGGGAAGACTCACTCCGACGGAATGATACTCGGCGCCAAGATGGCTTCGAGATGTTCGGGGCGGTCGCGGTTGGCGTAAGTGAGGAATTCGTCCGCGATGCCGCGCAGGGAACGGCTGAGCACGCCGGCGGTGGCGGCGGTGTCGAGCTTGGTGCGCTCGCGCACGATCGCCTGGATGGCGTTGATGTGATGGGCGATCAGGTCGGACGGCACAAGGTCGAGATCGGGCGCGTGCTCGATGATGCGGCACAGGCTTTCGGCGGCGGCACCTGCGGAGGGGAAGCCGAACGTCGCGGCATCGCCCTTGATGTCATGGGCGGCGCGAAACAGTTCTTCGCGGGTGTCGTCGGTGAAGCCGTCGCGCAGGATGGCGGCGTGGGCGGCGGAAAGCCGGTCGGCTTCGATCGCCATCCAGTTCTTGAATTCACCGGATAATCCGGCCAGCGCCTTCTCGGCGCGCCCGACGGGATCGTCGAGGTCGGATTCGGGAACGCGGAGCAACACCTTGCGCAGGGGATTTGGCTGCGTGATCACGTGGTGATCCGCGAAGCTCTTGACCTCCAACTTGCCGGGCTGTTCTTTCGCCATGACGGTTTCCTTAAAAGCCCAGACTTTGCGCGCTAGACGCTGGATCGCGCCTTGTCGAGCAGCGAGGGCTGCTGCAACACTTCCATCTCGCCGCCGATGCGGCGTTCAGGACCGATATAGGCATTGGCGGTGTTGCGCCGGCGGTCCGGGCCGAAATAGGTTTTGGTCTTGATGAACGGCCGCGGATTGGCGACGACGTTGAGGATGCGCTGATAAAGTCCCTTGGCCGAGATCGGCTTGGCCAGGAATTCGTTGACGCCGGCGTCGCGCGCGACCGTCACGCGCCGCTTCTCCGAATGCCCGGTCAGCATGATGATCGGCGCGTACGGATTGCCCTTGGAATCCGGCTGCCGGATCATCTGCGCCAGTTCGAGGCCGTCGAAGATCGGCATCGCCCAGTCGGTGATGACGATGTCGGGAACGTAGTGGCTGTACATTTCGAGCGCGGTGGCGCCGTCTTCGGATTCGTAGGCCTCGCGCGCGCCGAACGAGTGCAGCAGCGTCCGCAGGATGCGGCGCATATGCGGGTTGTCGTCGCAAATCAGAAACCGCAGCTTGTTGAAGTCGATGCGATACATGGTCCGGCCCTAAGCGCATACCGGGCAACACGGTACACCCGGCGTTAACCATATCGCGCCGCCGGTTAACGAATGGTTGCGAAGCCTGCCCGGCGGGCACGGACGGGGCCAACTAATGCCCGAACTGCTCGCGCAGGATGCGTTCTTCGAGGCTGTGGCCGGGGTCGAACAGCATCCGCATCGAGATCGTCTTGTCGGACAGCACCTCGACGCGGCGGACGTCGCGCGCCTCGTCATGGTCGGCCACGGCGGCAACCGGACGCTTGTCGCCTTCGAGCACTTCGATGACGACGAAGGCGGTGTTGGGGAGGAGCGCGCCGCGCCAGCGCCGCGGCCGGAACGCGCTGATCGGGGTCAGCGCCAGCAAGGCCGCGTTGATCGGCAGGATCGGTCCTTGCGCCGAGAGGTTATAGGCGGTGGAGCCGGCAGGCGTCGCAACCAGGATGCCGTCGGCGATCAGTTCGGCCATCCGTTCGCGTTCATCGATCAGGATGCGCAGGCGCGCCGCCTGATAGGTCTGGCGAAACAGCGCGACCTCGTTGATGGCGTGGTGCAGATGCACCTCGCCATGGACGTCGGTGGCCCGCATCAAGAGCGGGTTGATCAGCGATTCCCGCGCGGCGGCGAGCCGTGCATGCAGATCGTGTGAATTGAATTCGTTCATCAGGAAGCCGACCGTGCCGCGATGCATGCCATAGATCGGCTTGTCCGAGCGCATGTGGGCGTGCAGCGTTTGCAGCATCAGGCCGTCGCCGCCAAGCGCCACCACGATGTCGGCATCGTCAGCGTCGTGATTGCCGTACAGCTTGGTCAGCTGCGCCAGCGCCGCCTGGGCCTCGGTGCCAGCACTCGCGACGAAGGCGATCCGGTCATATCGCTTGGGGCTGGTCATCGGATCACGGGCTCACGGTGGCGCCGGATTGCGCCGCGCTCGTCTATACACCTTGGCGGCGCTTGTCGAGATGGCGGGGCGCCGCCTGGGAGGCGGTAACCTGAAACCGAGCGCGCCGGGCGCCCATTTCGTTTATTTCTCTTGCAGGGTTCGGATCGGGTCCCAATCCTCGCCCGGGGGATTTTGAGCCAATTCCCGGGCGCGCTGGCAGAACAATGCTGCCGGCCGGTCGGTCTGCGACGAACGCTCGAAACATCTCGCGGCGAGCTCGAATTCGCGTGCCCGCCAGTGCGCCAGTCCTTCGGCGTAGTTGGCGATCGATGCAGACTGCGACTCCACAGGTTCGGCCGGGCGCGCCAGCAGTTGATAGATTTTCAGCGCCTGGTTTCGTCCCTTGACTCTGACAGCGTCGAGTTCGCGCCAGCCGAAAGCCTCGCCGGCCAGCGCGATCGTCGTCTCGGAGGCAATGATCGTCGTGCCGTAGAACTTGTTGGCGCCCTCCAGCCGCGAGGCGAGGTTCACCGCATCGCTCATGACCGAATAGTTGAAGCGCCGCCGCGATCCGAAATTGCCGACCAGCGCCTCGCCGGAATTGATCCCGATCCGTTGCGCCAGCCGGTGCTCGCTGAACAAAGCGGAGGAGGCGTTGAGTTCGCCAAGCCGCGTGCAGCAGTCGAGGGCGGCGCGTGCCGCATTGGCGGCATGATCGGGGTCGTCGGCCGGCGCGCCGAATACGGCCACGACGGAGTCGCCGATATATTTGTCGACATAGCCGCCATGGCCTTCAATGACGTCGGTCATCGCCGAAAGATATTCGTTCATCAGCTCCATCAGGCTGTCCGGCGACATCTTCTCTGCGATCAACGAAAATCCTTCGATGTCCGAGAAGAACACCGTCACGTTGCGGGTCTCGCCGCCGAGTTCGGGCAATTTGTTCGACGACAGCATCCGGTTGATGACGTGCGGGGCGAGGTACAGCGCAAAGCTTTTTTGCAGCAGCCGCCGATCCTTGTCGGCGACGACGAAGCGGAAACCGATGGTGGACGCCAGCGCGATCAGGCTGGCGAGGAAAGGCTCGGCGATCGGGAGCGCCAGGGCGTGGTTGAAGGCGACCGTGGCCCCGGCAATGCCCGTGACCATCATGACCGTCCAGCCAAGTGCGGCGACGAGCGGCCTCAACAGCCACGCCGCGATGGCGGCCAACGCCGCAAACAGCGCTGATATCAGGAAGCGGGACAGCGGGCCGGGTTCGACCACCGCGTTGCGCGAGATCAGATTGTTGACAGCGGTGGCATGGACATAGACGCCCGCGATCCGGCTGGTGCGGTAATCAGCGATCACGGGCGTGCTCTCGGCCGCGCAGCGTGGCGTGCGCGCGCCTTCGAGACCGGTCGCAAAGCGTTTGGATGTCATCTGGCGGTCCTCGATATCGAGAACGGTACCGAAGATGACGACCTTGCCGTTGAACCACCGTCGAAAATAATCCTTGTTGTTCGCAGCGGCGCAATTGCGCAGATCGGCAAAGGAGAAGGTCGGAATGTCGTCGGCGCCGCCTTCGAAATTCAATGTCATCGTGTTCGGCACCCGGCCCGGAACCCGGTAACCGGCAAGCGTCATCCTCCCGCTCTTGTCGAATTCGGGCGCGGCGCCGATCGCCCGCGCCGCCAGTTCGACCGCCATCGAGGGCACCCTTGCGCCGTTGAGGGGAAACGTCAGCGGCAGGCGTCGCACGACGTCGTCATGGTCGGTATGGACATTGAGCGGGCGGATATTCTGCTGCTGACGCACCGCGACGCGCTGGCCGGGCGAGGGCCGCACTGGCTGGTTGCCGCCGAGCGTTTCACCCAACACCACCTTGCCGGTCACGGTGGCGGCAGCCAGCGCACGAAGAAAGTCGCGGTCGAAGCCGCGCACCTTGTCGCCCAGCATGTTCTCGCCGAACGGGATCTCCGACTGTTCGATCGATGTCGGGATCACGACGTCGAAGCCGGCGACCTTGGCGCCGCCTTCCAGCGTCGCGGCCAACACGCGGCCGATCTCGCCGGTCCAGGTCAGCATCGGCGAACCCTTGAACGGGGCGGCGCGCAGGCTTTCCTCGTCGATCGCGACGACGACCACCGGAGAAGCCGCCGGATCCTGCCTGCGGCCGAACATCTCCCAGCGCAGCGCCGTGAGTGCATCGAGGGAAAGCCCGCGGACCGGCCGGACGGCCGGAGAAACCGAGGCCGCCGCGCAGACCAGCGCGATGGCGGCGACCACCATCTGGTCGCGCGTGCTGCGCCTGATCCTCAAGATGGCAGGCCCGTTCTCAAGAGGCCCGGCACGCCTATTCCAGCCGCAGCAGCCGGCCGACGATCGGCGTCGCGCCGGGCTTGGCCTGCGCATCCACCCGGAATACGATTTCCGACGATTTGAACGTGGCGGCGTAGAGGCCGCCGGGGACCAGTGCGACGTCCTCGCCGGCGAAGTCGACGAACCTGCCCTTGAGCTGGGTGCCGCCCAGCGCAATCTGGTGCCGCTCGCCGACCAGGTCGAGGCGCCGAACGGTCAGCGTGCCGCGCCCCTTCGCCTCCACCAGCGGCGAGGCGCCGTAAAGCGTGAGCTGTGGCTGTGGCAGGGCGCTCTTGGCTTGCCCGGCGCTGCGCAGCAAGGTGGCGGCGACACCGCTGGTGTCCCGCGTGGTCGCGTTCGCCTGGTTGGGATCGCAATCCGTCTTCTCCGCCTTGAGGACGGCCTGGTCGACGATGCTTGCATCGGCGCCGACAACGACGGTCCCGGCACCGCTGATCGATTCGCGCCGGCAGGATTTCAAATAGCTGAGAACGATAGAGCCGCCGTCCGCGATCTTGATGACAGATTTTTGCGTCACATAGTCCATGAACTCGGCGCCGGTCACCTTGCCCTTGATGTCCTCGACCACCGCAACGGGTGAATCGGCCGCGGCGGGGGAAGCCAGCGCCAGCAGGCCGAGACATATGACAATTGCACGTTTCATTTTGGTCCCCATTGGAAAGCGCAGGTTGCTTAGTCTCGCCAGCGTCAAAATGGTTTCATGGTTGGATCAAAAATACCTGACCGGATTCCCTAGCCGGTTCCGGCAGCGAACCGACCGATATCACCTTACACTCGGCGTGGACAACCATCTGGAGAAGCGGATTAAGCCTCATTCAGACTGCTTTCACGCAATCCTGTCGGGATTGTGATGTCGGCAGGTTTCTTCCTGTTGTGTTGCACAGCCCGGCTGTCGCTATGTTGAGCTGGAATCGGCGATCCCAAGAGATCGCCCTAAGAGATTGCGCAAGGGACCGTGGGACACAGGGAGCAAGGCGTCATGGCTTTTCGTTTCACGGCACAGCGTCATATGCGACTGGCCATCATGCTTGTGGTGCTCTGTTGCATGACCGGAGCGTATGCCCAGGACGCCAATGTATCGTCCTCGCCGCAGCAACCTTCGGCAACACCGTCGCCGCAAGCGCAGCCGCCACAAGGCCAGAAGGGCGGAGGACGGCGCGGCGACGCCGCTGCGACGACACCACCAGCAGCCGAGCAACATCGGCTGCCGCCGGATTCCACGACCAAGCAGACGCTGGCGCTGCCCGGTCGTACGCTGGCGTTCACCGCGACCGCGGGCTCGATCCGCCTGTCCGACGACAAGGGCGAGCCGCAGGCCGACATCGCCTATACCTCCTACACGCTTGACGGCACCGATCAGGCGACGCGGCCGGTCACGTTTCTGTTCAATGGCGGGCCCGGCGCGTCATCGGCCTGGCTGCAGTTCGGCGATGCCGGGCCGTGGCGTATCTCGATATCAGGAGACGGCGCGGTCTCCTCGGCTTCGCCCGATCTCCTGCCCAACGCCGAGACCTGGCTCGACTTCACGGATCTGGTCTTCATCGACCCCGTCGGCACCGGCTACAGCCGCTTCGTCGCGCAGGGCGACGATGTGCGCAAGCGTTTCTTCAGCGTCGACGGCGATGTCAGCTCGATCGCGTTGGTGATCCGGCGCTGGCTGGAAAAATACGACCGGCTGCTGTCGCCGAAATTCGTCACCGGCGAAAGCTATGGCGGCATCCGCGGCCCGAAGATCGTCCGCAATTTGCAGACCCAGCAGGGCGTCGGCGTGCGCGGACTGATCCTCGTTTCGCCCTTGCTCGACTACCGCGAATTTTCCGGCTCCAGCCAGCTGCAATATGTCCACCGGCTTCCCAGCATGACCGCGGTGGCGCGTGAAGCGAAGGCTCCGGTGAAATGGGCCGATCTCGCCGACGCCGAAAACTACGCGCGCGGCGAATTCCTGGTCGACCTGCTGAGGGGGCAGGCCGATGCCGCCGCCACGACCCGGCTCGCCGACAAGGTCGCCGCGTTGACGGGCATCGATCAGGCCGTGAGCCGCAGGCTTGCGGGGCGTTTCGAGGTCAGTGAATTCCGCCGCGAATTCGACCGCCGCAACGGCCGGGTGACCGGACGATACGACGCGTCGGTGTCAGGCTTCGATCCCTATCCGGATTCGAACGATTCCCATTTCGGCGATCCCTCCGGGGATTCGCTGACGGCGCCCTTGACGAGTGCTGCCGTCGATCTCAGCACGCGCAAACTGAACTGGCGGCCGGACGGCTCATATCATTTGCTCAACGGCAGCGTCTTCGGCGCCTGGGATTTTGGCCGCGGACCGGCCGAGTCGATTTCCCAGTTGCGGCAGATTCTGGCACTCGACCCGAAAATGAAATTGCTGGTTGGGCACGGCCTGTTCGATCTCGCCACGCCCTATTTTGCGTCGAAGATCATCCTCGACCAGTTGCCGGCCTTTGCAGGTCCTGCTCGCGTGAAGCTCGTGGTCTATCCCGGTGGACATATGTTCTATTCCCGCGACCCGGCGCGACAGGCGTTCCGGTCGGAGGTGCAGGGGATGATGAAGTGAGGGGTGGGGGTCGTCATCTACATATTTGGGCGATCGCAAAAAGGTTTGAACGCGAGTTTTGATGAGACGGCGCCAGTTTATTTCACTTCTGGGTGGCGCTGCGCTGGCACCGCTCACCGCCTTGCCGGTGTACGCGGATCCGCCCGACGGCTGCATTGTTCCGGTCGCGGGAAACGACGGCTGGCCCGTTGCCGCCGTCAATGAGGATAAGCTCATCGACCGCGGCGCGCTATGCAAGATGGCTGACCGGCTCGCCGCCTCGAGCGAGGCCAATATGCACGCCGTGCTGGTCGCACGCGGCGGCAGGCCGGTGTTCGAGCGGTACTCAGGGGATCCGACGAGATACCCGGGCGATTTTACGGCCGCCGGGTGGAAACCATCACCTTTGATGCCGATACACTGCATGACATGAAGTCGGTTTCAAAGAGTGTCGCGTCCCTCGCACTTGGAATCGCGATCGATCGCGGGCTGATACGCAGCATCAACGAACCGATCTTCAGCTTCTTCCCCGAATTGTCAGACTTGCGTTCCCCTGAAAAGGACAGCATCCAGCTGCTGCACGCGCTCACCATGTCGATGGGTCTGGTACAGGGGCGTGCAAGAACTGGTTTGATAGCTGCAAGAAGAAGTAGCTATGAGATTGCCCCAGTCAGGTGCGGCAAATCAATCCGACGGCCGCGGGATCGCCAACGCATATCCTCTCGCTGTTTGACAATTGAATGCGCATTCTCATCCCGCGTCGTCCCTGCGAACGCACTAGGGCATCTACACATCTCTCCGAGTCTTTCCAATGAGTTACGCCAAGAACGCGCAAAACCGAGCCAGATTGCGCTGCGACATTCGCAAAAGATTGGCGGATACGAC
>JACDAG010000301.1 GCA_013695565.1 Bradyrhizobium sp. | reverse complement strand
CGTCCGATCAGCTCGCCAAGGTCATGGCCGGCATGAAAACCGGCCAGAAGGAAACCAAGCCGCTGGTGGAGAAGGTCGGCGAAGCCAAGCCCGTGGAAGACGCCGTCGGCAAGATCACCGAGAAGGCGCCTGTCGTGACCGACACCGCGCCGCCGCCGGCGCCGAAGGTCGAGGAAAAGCCGGTCGAGAAAAAGCCCGATCCGCCCAAGCCGGTCGCCGAGGCCAAGCCGAAGGAAGAGCCGAAGCCGGAGAAGAAGCCGGATCCGCCCAAGGTCGATCCGATCGCGGAAGCCATCAAGAAAGAAGAGAAGAAGCCGCCGCCGAAGCCGGTAGCTCAGGCCGTCAAGCCGCCGGAACCCGCCAAGCCGAAGACCGAGCGGGCCTTCGACCAGTCGAAGATCGCAGCCTTGCTCGACAAGCGCGACCCGACCCGCAACGCCGCGACCGGCGACACGCTGAATTCCAATGCCGCGCTTGGCCTCGCCCACGGCAAGGCCGCGGACAATTCCGCGACCTGGGGCTCGATGTTCAAGCAGCAGGTCGAGCGCTGCTGGAAGAAGCCTTATGGCGGCATTGAGTCGCAGAAGCCCGAGGCGGCGTTTGCCATCCGCCTGAAGCGCGACGGCACGCTGGAGGGAATGCCCGTTCCGGAAGGAGCGCCGGGAACACCTTACCTGCGCGTTTATCAGGAGAGCGCATTGCGCGCGATCATCGAATGCCAGCCATACAAACTGCCGGCGGCGTTTTTCGAGGAATGGAAATATTTCGCGCCGGTGTTCACCGAACAAAAAACCTGAAGGTTTTGTCATTAGGCGATCAGGGCCATTTACAGATATGAGCAAAGTCGAAGCGATGACTGACCAAGATGGATTGCCTAACATGCTGTTTCGCCCGAGCCGCCGGCAGATCATCACCGGGATGGCGTCACTCGGCGTTGTAATGGGCGGTCAGCGCGCGTTCGGTCAGGCGCCGAAGCGCATCATCGTGCCCGAGGGCGAATTCACCCCGCTTCCGATCGCGATTCCGAATTTCGTGGCGGGAACGCCTGCCGACAACGAGGTCGGCGTCGGCGTGTCGCAGGTCATCACCAACAACCTCAAGCGCAGCGGGCTGTTCGCGCCGATCGATCAGGCCGCCCATATCGAGCGCATCACGAATATCGACACCGCCCCGCAATTCCAGAGCTGGAAGCAGATCAACGCGCAGGCGCTGGTGACCGGCCGCATGACGCGCCAGGGCGACGGCCGCCTCAAGGCCGAATTCCGGCTCTGGGACGTCAACACCGGCCAGCAACTCACCGGCCAGCAATATTTCACCTCGCCGGAATACTGGCGGCGGATCGCGCACATCATCTCGGACCAGATCTACGAGCGTCTGACCGGCGAGAAAGGCTATTTCGACAGCCGGGTGGTGTTCGTCGACGAAACCGGCTCCAAGGAACGCCGTGTCAAACGGCTGGCCTTGATGGACCAGGACGGCGCCAATGTCCGGTACCTCACCAAGGGCGCCGACCTGGTGCTGACGCCGCGGTTCTCGCCGTCGACCCAGGAAATTACCTATATGGAGTTCGGGCAGGGCGATCCGCGGGTCTACCTGTTCAACATCGAGACCGGGCAGCGCGAGATCGTCGGCAACTTCCCGGGCATGTCGTTCTCGCCGCGCTTCTCGCCGGACGGCCAGCGCGTCATCATGAGCCTGCAGCAGGGCGGCAATTCGAACCTGTTCGTGATGGATCTGCGCTCGAAGACCACGACGCGGCTGACCGATACGCCGGCGATCGACACGTCGCCGTCCTATTCGCCGGATGGCGCCCGCATCTGCTTTGAGTCCGATCGCGGCGGCAAGCCGCAGGTCTATGTGATGCCGGCGACCGGTGGTGCTGCGCAGCGGATTTCCTTCGGCGAGGGCAGCTATTCGACGCCGGTGTGGTCGCCGCGCGGCGACTACATCGCCTTCACCAAGCAGGGCGGTGGCCAGTTCGCCATCGGCATCATGAAGCCGGACGGTTCGGGCGAACGGATCCTCACCTCGGGTTACCATAATGAAGGCCCGACCTTTGCGCCGAACGGCCGCGTGCTGATGTTCTTCCGCGAGCCCGGCGGCAACTCTGGACCGTCGCTGTTCACCGTCGATATTTCCGGACGCAACGAGCTGCGGGTTCCCACTCCCGGCTTCGCCTCCGATCCGGCATGGTCCCCGCTGCTGTCCTGAGAGTTCCGCAGGTCGGATGCTGGCCGGCAAACATTGCCTAGCTTGCTGATATTTAAGGCAGATTTCTACAATCTGAAATGCTCGGCAACGATCTGGTAACGATGTTCCCTCAGAAAGACTTCATCTGCGCGAGGTACAACGTCTAATCCCAAAAGGACGTTCGCCCGAATATGCAGTTGGCCAATCAGCAGGAAGCATCTGGGAAGCAGACACCGCCTATTCGCGCGGCGCTGATCGATTCGCTGTTCGAAACCGCCAGCACGGTGCATGTGGGCATCGTGTTCGCGACCATCACCGCGGCCATGACCGCGCTGAAGACCGGAAGCGATTTCATCTGGGCCTGTGTCGCGCTTCTCGCCTTGGCCGGCGTGCTCCGGGCGATCGATCTGCAGCTTTACCAAAAGCGGAAATCGACCCTCACCGCCGATGGTGCTGCGTTGTGGCAGACGCGCTACCAGGTCGGGGCCATGATCCAGGCCGTTGCGATCGGCATATGGTGCAGCGTCACCCTGTTGAGCAGTGACGATGCTGTGGCCCACATGATTGCCTTGTCGGTGACGATCGGACTGCTCGCCGGTGGCGCGGGCAGGGCCTATGGGCAGCAGTGGATATTCAGGCTGCAGCTTGTGCTTGCCCTCGGTCCGACGGCGATCGCGCTGGCGATGCGTGGCACGCCATACTACATTGCCATGGCGGTCGTCACCGCCGTGTTCCTTGCGACGCTCATCAAACTCTCGGCCAACCTGCACAGGATTTTCATGCAGGCGCTCGTGGCGCGCGAGCGCGAGGCGGCGCTGGCCGGCCAGTTCGATACGGCCTTGAACAACATGCCACATGGTCTGTGCATGTTCCGCTCCGACGGCAGGCTGGCGGTCATGAACCATCGCTTCGGCGAAATGATGAATCTGCCCGACGATCTGGTGAACTGCGGCGGCAGCGCATCCGACATCATCGCGGCCTGCGTCAAAGCAGGTTCGATCTCGGCGGCGAGCGGCCAGATGATCCTCGGAGAAATCGAGAATACGCAGACGCGGGACATGATCACGACTGATCCCGACGTCGTGCGCAACCGGTCGTTGTCATGGACGTTCCAGCCGATGGCGGACGGCGGCGCAGTCGTCTTGCTCGAAGACATCACCGAACGTCGTGTCGCGGAAGCGCGGATCAGCCATCTGGCGCGCTATGACGAACTCACCGAACTTCCGAACCGGGTCAATTTCCGTGACGAAATCGGCCGCCTGCTGGCGATACAGCAGGGCGCCGAACAGCTCTGTGCACTGCTGTTCATCGACCTCGATCAGTTCAAGCAGGTCAACGATACGCTGGGGCATCCCTGCGGCGACGAGTTGCTGTGTGCGGTTGCCGGCCGGTTGCGCGAGATGTTGCGGCCCGAGGACTTCGTGGCGCGGTTTGGCGGCGACGAATTCGTCGTGTTCCAGCAGAACATCCACTCCAATGAGGACGCGGCGGGCCTCGCTCGGCGCATCGTCGACCGGCTGAGCGAACGCTACAAGATCGACAATCATCTGGTCGAGATCGGCGCCAGTGTCGGCATCGCCATGACCTCTCCCGGCGTCAGCGCGGATACGCTGCTCAAGAACGCCGACATGGCGCTGTACCGCGCCAAGGCGGACGGCCGCGGCACCTTCTGCTTCTTCCGCGAAGAGATGGCGCAAACCGTCGAAGCGCGCCGTATCCTGGAGCTCGACCTGCGCAAGGCGCTGGCGAACGAGGAGTTCGAGCTGTTCTATCAGCCGCTGGTCAATCTCAAATCCGGCAAGATCTCCACCTGCGAAGCGCTGCTGCGCTGGAATCATCCGGTCCGCGGAACGGTGTCGCCGATCGATATCATTCCGGTCGCCGAGGACATGGGACTGATCGTCGATCTCGGGCGCTGGATCCTGCGCAAGGCCTGAATGGAATGCATGAAGTGGCCTGATGCCGTCAGCGTCGCCGTCAACTTCTCGCCGCAGCAATTCCATCAGCGTGACGTGCTGAGCGAAGTTCGCTACGCGCTTGAGGTCTCCGGCCTGCCGGCGCACCGCCTCGAAATCGAGATCACTGAATCCTCGCTGTTGCGCAATACGCAGCTGACGCACGACGTGTTGTCGCAACTGCATTCACTCGGCGTGCGGATCTCGCTGGACGATTTCGGCACCGGCTATTCGAGCCTGAGCTATCTGCACAATTTCCCGCTGCAGAAAGTGAAGATCGACCGCTCGTTCCTCGAAGGCATCGATTCCGATCGCCCGCTGACGCTGCTGCGCGGCGTGGCGCGGCTCTCGGCCGACCTCGGCATGTCTGTCGTGGTCGAGGGCATCGAGACCAACGAGCAGCTCGAACTCATCAGCGCCGATGGCGCGGTGACCGAGGCTCAGGGCTATTTGTTCAGCCGTCCGGTTCCCTCGGTCCGGATTCGCCAGTTGCTGAACGCCTCCCACGGCCGCCGCTCGCCGGACGAGCCGCTGGTCGTGGTGCCTTCGCGCTCGATCGCCTGATACAACTTCCGTAATATTACGGGTCGGAACCACCACGCGTGCGGCGGCCACAAAGGTTAACCCTAACGTGTCGATAGCTTTGCAATTTCGTTAAGGGGCTGTTAATCTTTTCCTACTCGCACAGGTTGCTTGGGAAGTGATGGAGTACTGAATGAAGTCCGGAGTCGAAACGCGTACTTCGCACTCGGGCTGGGGAACAGGGCTGCTTGATCGCGTCGACTACCGGCTCGTCGAAACTGCCGAGGAGCGCGATCGCATCTGTTCGTTGCGTTACAGGGCCTATCTGCACGGCGGATTGATCCCGCCATCGGAGTCCGAGCGCGTTTACGATCCCTATGATAATGCGCCTAACGCCTGGACGTTTGGAATCTATATTGACGGAGAGCTCTGCAGCTCCGTCCGGCTCCACATCCTGACGTCGGAATGGCGGATGTCGCACGCAACCGACTTGTTCGGCGATGTGCTTCACCCTCGCCTCGATCAAGGCGAGGTTTTCGTC
>JACDAG010000295.1 GCA_013695565.1 Bradyrhizobium sp. | reverse complement strand
GTGCTGGAGTGGCGGGTGGGGTGACTTCGTAGGGTGAGCAAAGCGAAGCGTGCCTACCATTGAAACTTCAATCGCGGATAGATGGTGGGCACGCTTCGCTTTGCTCACCCTACGACTGTAGCGTCCGGGGCACGCAAGCGCCCCTACCCCTTCACATCCTGCTTTTCGGACGCCGTGGCAGGCTTGCCCTTGGCGCCGGCGCCGACGACGCGGACCTGGTCGCCATCGGCGATGCCGTCGGGCGGCGCGGTGATGATGCGGTCGTCGGGGGCGACGCCGGACACGAGCTCGATTTCCTTGCCGAGGTCGCGGGCGATGGTGACGGTCTTGAACAACACCTTGTCATCAGGACCGACGGTGGCGACCCGCAGACCGTCCTTGTTGAAGATCAATGCGCTGGCGGGAATATGCAGCGGCACCGCGTCGCGATCCAGCGGCAGGCGAACATTGGCATAGGCGCCGGGCATCAATTCGCCGCCCGCATTGTCGAGCGCGAGCTGCATGCGCGTCGTCCCCGACCCGATATCGACCGACTGCGAGGACGCTTCCACCGTCGCCGCAAACGTCCGGCTCGGATATTCCGGCAGCGTCAGCACGGCCTTCGCGCCGATCTTGACGGCGGGCACGTAGTTCTGGGGAACGTTGACATAGACGCGCAGCTTGGTGATGTCTGACACCACGAACATCGCAGGGCCGGTGCCGCCGCCGGCATTGATCAGCGCGCCGACATCGGTCTCGCGCGCGGTGACGACGCCATCGAACGGCACGGTGATTTTCTTGTAACCGGCCAGTGCCTCCAGCCGCTCGACATTGGCGGTGCCGGAATTGACCGCGGCCTTCTTGTTGGCGAGGTCGGCGGTGCGCTCGTCGATTTCCTGGGCCGAGACGAAGTTTGAGGCCACCAGCGTCTTGCGCCGGTTCAGGGTTGCCTCCGATAATCTGGCGCTGGACTGCTGGCTGACGAGATCGGCACGGGCCTGCAGCAATTGCTGGTCGAGGTCTGGCGCCTCGATTTCGGCGATCACATCGCCCGCCTTCACCTTGGCACCGATATCGGCGCTCCAGCTCTTCAAATAGCCGCTGACGCGGGCAAAGATCGGCGCGCGCGAATAGGCTTCCATCCGGCCCGGCAGGTCGATGGTGGGATTGAGCGCCCGCGCGTTGGGGAACGCGACGGCGACCGAGGGAACCGCCTGGTTATCGGTCCACTCCTTGAGCTTCGCACCGGACTCCTCGCGAGCCCGGATGCCGGTGGCGACAATCAGCCCGGCCCCGATCAGCGCGACCACCCCGAATATGCCCAATTTCCGGCGCGAGACCGGCGGGCGTTGTTCAGTGGTCATGCGCTGTCTCCGGTGCGGCGGCGGCGATGACGCCCTGTTTCTTGTGTACCATACTGAATACCACCGGAACAAACATCAGGGTGGCGATGGTGGCGAAAATCAAACCGCCGATCACCGCGCGCCCGAGCGGCGCGTTCTGCTCGCCGCCCTCGCCGAGCCCCAGCGCCATCGGCGCCATGCCGATGATCATGGCGAGCGCCGTCATGAGCACCGGGCGGAAGCGCACGAAACCGGCTTCCAGCGCCGCCGCAACGGGATCTCCGAGCTCTTCGTAACGCTCACGCGCAAAACTGATCACCAGTACGCTGTTGGCGGTGGCGACGCCCATGCACATGATGGCGCCGGTCAGCGCCGGCACCGACAGCGTGGTCTGGGTCGTGAACAGCATCCAGACGATGCCGGCAAGCGCCGCCGGCAGCGCCGTGATGATCACGAACGGGTCGGACCAGGACTGGAAATTCACCACGATCAGGAAATAGATCAGCACGACAGCGGCGAGCAGCCCGAACAGCAGGCCGGAGAACGCGCTGTTCATGGTCTGCACCTGGCCGAGCAGCACCACCTGCGAGCCCTTCGGCACATCCCTGGCGGTGTCCGCCATCGCGACCCGCACATCAGCGGCAACCGCGCCGAGGTCGCGCCCTTGCGGCGTGGCGAAAATCTGCACCATCGGCTGGATGTCGTAGTGGGAGACGACGGCACTGGACGTCGACCGCTTCACCTCGGCGATGCCGCCCAGGATCGGCGCCTGCGGATTGCCGCTGGCGGTGATCGGCAACGCCTGCAGCGCGCTGAGCGAGTCCATCTTGTATTGCGGCGTCTGCATCACGATCGAATAGGACACGCCGTTTTCGGGGTTGAGGTAGTAGGTCGGCGCGACCTGCGAACTGCCGGCCAGATTGACCACAAGGCTGTTGGTGACGTCGCGCTCGGTCAAGCCGACATACTGTGCCCTTGTGCGATCGACCTCGATATTGAAGGTCGGGGCGTTGGGCGATTGCTGGATACGCGCGTCCGCAATGCCGGGGATCTTCTTGATACGGCCGAGGAGTTGGTTGGCGTAGGTGAAATTGCCTGCCTGGTTGGGGCCTCGAATCTGCAGGTCAATCGGCGCGGGCGCGCCGAAATTAAGGATCTGGCTGACGATGTCGGCCGGCAGGAACGAAAAACTCATGCCGGGAAACAGCCGCGGCAATTGTTCGCGCAGCAGTTGAACGTACTCGTCCGTGGGCCGGTGACCTTCCTTGAGCTTGATCTGGATATCGCCGTCCGCCGGACCGATCACGCCGGTGTTGTTGTAGGTCATGTTGATGCCGGAGATTGGCATGCCGATATTGTCGGTCAGCGTGTCGAGCTGGTTCGGCGGAATGATCTTGCGGATCGCCTTCTGCACATCGGCGAGCTGGTTGGCGGTCTCCTCGACGCGGGTTCCGATCTGGGTGCGGACATGCATCAGGATGCTGCCGGCGTCCACGGCCGGGAAGAAGTTGCGGCCCAGATAAGGCACCAGCAGGAACGAGAGCCCGACCACGGCCAGAAAGCCGGTGACGAACAGCGGCCGCCAACCAAGGGCCATCGCCAACAGGTCGCGATAGCCGGCGCGGATGCGCTCGAAACGGGCCTCGAAGCCGCACTGGAACAGCACCAGCGGATTGCGCGACTTCGGTGGCCCGCCTTCATGATGGACGTGCGGCTGAAGCAGATAGTTCGCCATTGTCGGCACCAGCGTACGCGACAGCAGGAACGACCAGATCATCGCAAACATGACCGCTTCGGCCATTGGCACAAACAGGAAGCGCGCAACGCCCTGCAGGAAGAACATCGGCACGAACACGATGCAGATGCACAGCAGCGACACGAAGGCCGGCGTCACGATCTGGTTGGCGCCGTCCAGAATCGATTGCTCGACCGGCTTGCCCTGCTCCAGATGGTAATTGATATTCTCGATGGTCACGGTGGCGTCGTCGACGAGGATGCCAACCGCGAGCGCCAGCCCGCCGAGCGTCATGATGTTGAGCGTCTCGCCGATCGCCGACAGCATGATGATCGCACCCAGCACCGACAGCGGGATGGAGACGGCGATGATGACGGTCGAGCGCCAGCTGCCGAGGAACAACAGGATCATGACGCTGGTCAGGAGTGCTGCGATAACGCCTTCGACGGCGACGCCCTCGATGGCGCCGCGCACGAACACCGACTGGTCGCCGATGTACCCGATCTTGAGTGCGTCGGGCAGCTGGTCCTTGATATCGATGACCTTTTGTTTGATGCCGGCGATGATATCGAGCGTCGAGGTCGCGCCCGCCTTCAGCACCATCATCAGCACCGAGCGGTTGCCGTCGACATGGACGATGTTGGTTTGCGGCGGGTTGCCGTCACGCACGGATGCGATGTCGCGAACATAGACCATGGCGCCGTTGACGGCCTTGATCGGGAGGTCGCCAAGCTCTTCCATCCGCAGCGGCGAATTGTTGAGCTGGATAATGTATTCGAAAGCTCCGATCTTCTGGGTACCGACTGGGGTAATCAGGTTTTGCGCGGCGAGCGCGTTGGCGACATCCTGCCCGGACAGGCCACGGGACTGCAGCGCCTGCGGATTGAGATCGATCTGGACCTGGCGCTGCTTGCCGCCGAACGGATAGGGGATCGCCGCACCCGGCACCGTCACAAGCGGCGTGCGCAACTGGTTGATGCCGATATCGGCGAGGTTCTGTTCGGTGAGGCCCTCGCCCGACAGCGCGACCTGGATGATCGGCACGGTGGAGGCGCTGTAGTTGAGGATCAGCGGCGGCGTCGCCCCCGGCGGCATCTGCCGGACCATGGTCTGCGAAATCGCGGTGACCTGGGCGTTGGCGATGCGGATATCGACATTGGGCTGGAAGAAGATCTTGACGATGCCGATGCCGTTATAGGAGTTGGCCACGATGTGTTCGATGTCGTTGACCGTCGTCGTCAGCGCGCGCTGGAACGGCGTGATCATGCGCCCGGCCATCTGGTCCGGCGGCAGGCCGGTATAATTCCAGACCACGCCGATGACGGGGATCCGGATGTCGGGAAAAATGTCGGTAGGGGTACGCAGCGCGGCAAGCGGCCCGATGATCAGGAGCAGCAGCGCGAGCACGACGAAAGTATAAGGCCGGCTCAGCGCTATACGGACCAGTGAGACCATAGACCGGGGATTCCTCGGTCCCGCGAAAAGGCGGGGATTGGCATTACAAAAGGCCAATTCGTCGGGCTGATTTACCCGAACCGGACCGAAAAGCCAACGTCCGAGCGCCGCCGGCCTTCACTTCCCTGAGACC
>JACDAG010000277.1 GCA_013695565.1 Bradyrhizobium sp. | reverse complement strand
ATTCCAGAGACGTCAGTGACAGAATCGAGAAGCCGCGGCGTACTGGGTCCCCCGCCTTCGCGGGGGATGACGAGCAATGGCGGAGCTTACAGCTCAGCCAATCGCCGTGCCTTACCGCGGCGCGCGCTTGGCCAGAATGCGCTGCAACGTGCGGCGGTGCATGTTCAGCCGCCGCGCGGTTTCGGAGACGTTGCGGTTGCACATCTCGTAGATGCGCTGGATGTGTTCCCAGCGCACGCGATCCGCCGACATCGGGTTGGCCGGCAGTTCGGATTTCTCGGTGCCGCTCGCGAGCAGCGCGGCGACCACATCATCGGCGTCGGCGGGCTTCGAGAGATAATCGACCGCACCCATCTTCACCGCAGTTACGGCGGTGGCGATATTGCCGTAACCGGTCAGCACGATCGCGCGCGCCTCGGGGCGCTTGCGCTTCAACGCCGACACCACATCGAGCCCGTTGCCGTCGCCGAGCCGCAGATCCACCACGGCAAAGGCCGGAGCGGAACGGCCGATCTGGGCCAGACCATCGGACACGGTATCGCACGACGTCACGGCGAAGCCGCGGGTTTCCATCGCGCGCGACAGGCGCTCCAGAAACGGCTTGTCGTCCTCGACGATCAGAAGCGAGCGGTCGGTGTGATCGTTCAGTTCGGTGATGGCGTTCAAGGTGTGTGTATCCCGGTTATGGCTGGACTATAGCGTTTTCGAACGGCTTCGCGTGAACAAAGATATGGCGTGGCACCAAGGCGCTGCCAAGGCCTTCCAAAGTTAAGGCCGTCGATAGTCGATCAGGCTTCGCTGGAACCATTCCAGGAATCGGTTTCGGGCACGGTTTCGTCCGCTTCGAAGCGGTCGCGCGGCCAGACGATTTGTACCACAGCGCCGTGATCGGGAAAGGTCCGGTTGGTAAACGAAACCTTGGCGCCGGTGCGCTCCAGCAAGGTGCGGGCGATGAAAATGCCAAGTCCGAGCCCGGTTCGCCCGGTTTGGTCCTCATCGGTGCTGCGCCGCCGCGATAAATAGGGCTCGCCGATGCGATTCAACATGTCGGGAGCGATGCCCGGGCCATCGTCGGAAATGATCATCTCGATCGTATCCGCGTTCCACCACGCGTTAACCTCGACCGTGGTCCGGGCGAAATCGACCGCGTTTTCCAGAATGTTGCCAACGCCATACAGAATCGCGGGGTTACGCGCGCCGACCGGCTCGCGCGTGGCTGCGACCGCAAGCCGCACCTTGATCGCGACGCCGAAATCGCGGTGCGGTGCAACCGTTTCCTCGATCAGCGTCGACAGCGGCATGCGGTCGAACGGCGCGCCCGAGGACGAGAGCTGGGTGATCTTGGCCAGGATATCGCGGCAGCGCTGCGCCTGCTCGCGCAGGGTCTTGAGGTCGGCGGCCAGATGCCCGTTGCCATCAACCGTCTTTTCGAGTTCGCGCGAAATCAGGAAGATCGTCGCCAGCGGCGTCCCGAGTTCGTGCGCGGCGGCGGCGGCAAGGCCGTCGATCTGGGTGAGGTGCTGCTCGCGGGTCAGCACCAGTTCGGTCGCCGCCAGCGCGTTAGATAATTTCCGGGCTTCCTCGGTGACCTGGAACGAATACAGCGAGGTGACGCCGATCGCGACCACGATCGAGAGCCAGACGCCGAACAGATAGATCGGCGGCAGCACCAGCGGGTCGTCGCTGTCCCAGGGCAGCGGCAGATGAAAAAACACCAGCGCCGAGGCGCAGGCGACCGCGAGCACGCCAAGTGCAATGGTCAGCCGGATCGGCAGCGCCGTCGCCGAGATCAGCACCGGCGCGAGGAACAGGAACGAGAACGGGTTTTGCAGGCCGCCGGTAAGGAACAGCAGGGCCGCGAGTTCAACGATGTTGAGCGCGAGTAGGGCGGCCGCGTAGACCGGTTCCAGCCGCTGCATCGGGTTGAACGCGATCTGCAGCACGAGATTGGCCAGCGTCGAGAGGCCGACGATGGCGACGCAGGGGATCACGGGAACATCGAAATCCAGCCCCTGCGATACGATGAAGATCGCGGCGAGCTGGCCGAGCGCCGTCAGCCAGCGCAGCCGCAAGATCGTATCGAGACGAACATGGCGGCGCGGATGGCGAAAATCGGAGTCGGTAATTTCGGTCATCCCGCAAGTTTAGCCGCGTGGCGCCGCGATCACAAATTCGCGCGATCGAACGCCGCACAGGCCCGGGCCCTGCGCCCCGTCTTGCACTCGCGGGCGCAATAGCCCAATGAACAGGCCAAATGGTCGATAATGACGCCGCGCCGCAGCACTTGCCCGCAGCCGATCCGGCAGGACCGGCTGCGATCGACGTCGCGCATCTGATCAAGCTCTACAAGACCACCCGCGCCGTGGACGACGTCTCGTTTCGCATTGCGCGCGGCAGCATCACCGGTCTGCTGGGCGGCAATGGCGCCGGCAAAACGACGACGATTGCGATGATCATGGGGCTGGTACTGCCGACGTCGGGCCGCGTTCAGGTGCTGGGTCACCCGATGCCTGAGCACAGCGCCGAGGTGCTGGGCCGGATGAACTTCGAAAGCCCCTATGTCGACATGCCGATGCGGCTCACGGTGCGGCAGAACCTCACCATTTTCGGCCGGCTCTATGCGGTGGAGAATCTTCGCGAACGCATCGAGCAGCTTGCCGCCGATCTCGACCTCAAGGATTTCCTCGACCGCGCCAATGGCAAACTCTCGGCTGGCCAGAAGACCCGCGTCGCGCTGGCCAAGGCGCTGATCAATCAGCCCGAGCTGTTGCTGCTGGATGAGCCGACCGCCTCGCTCGATCCTGACACCGCCGATTGGGTGCGGCAGCATCTGCAGGATTACCGCAGGACCCACGACGCGACCATTTTGCTGGCATCGCACAACATGCTGGAAGTGGAGCGGCTGTGCGACCGCGTTATCATCATGAAGCGCGGCCGGATCGAGGATGACGACAGTCCGGACCAGATCATGGCGCGCTACAACCGCGCGACGCTGGAAGAAGTGTTCCTCGACGTCGCGCGCGGGCGGGTGAGGGAAGGCACGCCATGAGCGGCGCCGCCGTTGCCAGCGGGATTTCGGCGCATCGCATCCACGCGATGGTGCTGCGCTATTGGTACCTGCTGATATCGTCCTGGCCGCGCATGCTGGAGCTGATCTACTGGCCGGCGCTGCAGATCATCACCTGGGGCTTCCTGCAGAACTACCTTTCGCAGACCTCAGGCTTCTTTGCGCAGGCCGGCGGCTCGCTGATCGGCGCCGTGATCCTGTGGGATATCCTGTTCCGCGGCCAGCTCGGCTTTTCGATCTCGTTCCTCGAGGAGATGTGGGCCCGCAACATGGGCAATCTGATGATGAGCCCGCTGAAGCCAATCGAGTTCCTGATTTCGCTGATGGTGATGAGCCTGATCCGGCTGGCGATCGGGGTGATCCCGATGACGCTGCTGGCACTGGTCTTCTTCAATTTCAATTTTTTCGCGATCGGCCTGCCGCTGATCGCGTTCTTCTGCAATCTGATCTTCACCAGCTGGTCGCTCGGGATCTTTGTGTCGGGCCTGGTGCTGCGCAATGGCCTGGGCGCCGAGAGCATCGTCTGGACGCTGATGTTCGGGCTGATGCCGCTCGCCTGCGTTTATTATCCGGTGTCGGTGCTGCCGGGCTGGCTGCAATATCTGGCCTGGGTACTGCCGCCGACCTACGTCTTCGAGGGCATGCGTTCGCTGCTGATCGACCACGTGTTTCGGGCCGACCTGATGGTGTGGTCCCTGGCGATGAATGCGGTGCTCTTTATCGCGTCATTTGCGATCTTTCTTGCCCTTTTGCGCAGCGCCAAACACCACGGCTCCCTGCTCGGCGGCGGCGAATAAATCACCAATTCCCGTGTATTCCCGGGGTTTTGGCCGATTTGGCTGCGTATATGTACCGATCTGTGCATTGACGCAATATTACGCATTCGGCACTATGCTGCGGCGCAAAAGAGGGATCAGAATTCAATGCCGATTGGTGAGTTTGGCGGAGCACCGCCGCTGGTGGCCGAAGGCAGTCCGGCGCTTACGACGCCGATGTACTGGATGTACGAAATGGGCCACGCGTCGCTCAATCCGGCACGCGCCGTGACCGATGCCACGAAGATCCTGTTTCAGAACCCGCTTAACCCCTGGTCGCACACCCAGTTCGGCAAATCGATCGCCGCCGGCTGCGAATTGTTCGAGCGCGCCACGCGCCGCTACGGCAAGCCCGAATGGGGCCTTGACGACACCGAAGTGAACGGCGTTCGCACCCCGGTCGAGGTCCGCTCGGTCTGGGAAAAGCCGTTCTGCCGTTTGCTGCATTTCGATCGCAAGCTGACGCGGCCGCTGCGCAGCCCGCAACCGCGGGTGCTGATCGTGGCGCCGATGTCCGGCCATTACGCGACGCTGTTGCGCGGCACGGTCGAAGCCTTCCTGCCGACGCATGAAGTCTACATCACCGACTGGTCCGACGCGCGGATGGTGCCGCTGGCGGAAGGCCGCTTCGATCTCGAGGACTATGTCGACTACGTGATCGAGATGCTGCACGTGCTCGGCGGCAACATCCATGTCGTCGCCGTGTGCCAGCCCTCGGTGCCGGTGGTAGCCGCGGTTTCCGTGATGGAAGCCGCCAACGATCCCTTCGTGCCGTTGTCGATGACGCTGATGGGCGGCCCGATCGATACCCGCCGCAATCCCACCGCGGTCAATAATCTCGCTGCAGAGCGCGGCATCGACTGGTTCCGCAACCACGTCATCACCAAGGTGCCGTTCCCGCATCCCGGCGTGATGCGCGACGTCTATCCGGGCTTCCTGCAGCTCTCCGGCTTCATCACCATGAACCTCGATCGCCACACCGACGCCCACAAGGCGCTGTTCAGCAATCTGGTGAAGGGCGATGGCGACCTGGTCGACAAGCACCGCGAATTCTACGACGAATATCTCGCGGTGATGGATCTGACCGCCGAGTATTACCTGCAGACCGTCGATGTCGTGTTCGTCAAGCACGCGCTGCCGAAGGGCGAGATGACCCATCGCGGCAAGCCGGTCGATCCGTCAAAGATCCGCCGCGTGGCGCTGATGACGGTGGAGGGCGAGAACGACGACATCTCCGGTCTCGGACAAACCGAAGCGACACACGCGCTGTGCACATCGATTCCCGATCACCGTCGCGTGCATTACGTGCAAAAGGGCGTCGGTCATTACGGTGTGTTCAACGGTTCGCGGTTCCGTTCGGAGATCGTGCCGCGTATTTCCGATTTCATGTTGTCGTCGGCCGATACCAAACCGAAATTGGTCGCTGCCGCCGAATAGCGTCGATTTCAACCCGATTTGGCGAATCGAGTAACCCGCTGAATCGATTAAAAAAAATCAGGATTTACGCGCCTCTGTAAGAATGAATAATTTTTCATTCTTTGGACGAAGAGTGAGCTCAGATTCAGCCGAAAATTTTTGGTTCCAGCCCCTGCCGGTAGGGGCGGAATCCAGTCCTGCCCCTGTATATTGGGCAAATGATTTGTTTTTGCGCCGAGCGATTTCAGTGGCGGCTTGAGTGGCGGCGGTTATGGCAGAATCCGGGCGAACTCCTGCCCCCCGGACTGTCAGACATGGCTACTCGCGCCCTCCTCTATCGGCGGCCCGCCGAACCCGCGAAACTTTTGGTCAAGCACGGCTCGCAATTCTTTGCGATCCGGCTGCGCCGGCACCGCCGCGCGCGGCGATATACCTTGCGCATCCATCCAACTGATCGCGAAGCGATCCTGACGATGCCGCCGCGCGGCACGCTCGTTGAAGCCAAGGACTTTGCGCAGCTTCATGGCGGCTGGATCGCGGCACGTCTCGGCCGCTTGCCGAAGGCCGCACCGTTTCATGTTGGCACAGTGGTGCCGCTGCGCGGCGTCCCGCATCGCATCGTACATCGCGCCGGCGAGCGCGGCACGGTGTGGGCCGAAACCCGCGACAGCGGCGAGAAGGTCTTGTGCGTCGCTGGCGGCGCCGAGCATATGGACCGCCGCGTCCACGACTTTCTCAAGCGCGAAGCGCGCAAGGATCTGCACAAGGCGTCGCTGGCTTACGCGGAAGAACTCGGCGTCCGGGTCAAGCGGGTGTCGATCCGCGATCAATCGAGCCGTTGGGGTTCGTGCACATCGGCGGGATCATTGTCGTTCTCCTGGCGGCTGATCCTGGCCCCACCCTATGTGCTGGACTATCTCGCCGCCCATGAGGTCGCGCATCTCGTCGAGATGAACCACTCGGCGCGGTTCTGGCGCGTCGTCGCGAAAGTCTGCGGCCATGTCGAGCGCGCCAAGTCCTGGCTCGATACCCACGGCAACGACCTGCATCGCTACGGGATTCAAGACTGAGCAAAAACAAGCACTTGCTTACTGTGCATGGGGTTGTTTTCGCAGTTTTCGTTTTGAGCGTAGCGAAGTCCGGGCTGAGCCCAAGGCTTTCGGTTTTGAAACCAAGCCGAATATGTCGTAGGTCTGCGGACATGACCATCGACATCGTTCGCCTGACTCCGGACAACGCCGCCCTGCTGGCCCGCGTGGCCGATGACGTTTTTGACGATGAGATCGTGCCGCAGCGTCTCGCGGCCTTCTTGGCGGAGGCCGGCCACCTCATGTTGATCGCGGTGGACGAGGATTTGGTGGTGGGCCAGGTCGCCGCTGTTGTCCACCGCCACCCGGACCAGCTCACCGAACTGTACGTGGACAATCTCGGCGTCACGCCCAGCCACCGCCGCCAAGGGATCGGACGAAGGTTAATAGAGGAGATGCTGGCGCTGGGGCGCAAGCTGGGCTGCGAGGAATGCTGGGTCGGAACCGAGGTCGACAACCAGCCAGCGCGGGGCCTCTATTCCCGCCATGCGAAGGCGGGAATCTTCGCGCTATACGAATTCGATCTCTAGAGCCTTTTCCGTTTCGATTGAATTAAAACGGGGCTCTAGATTCTTTGTTTTGACGCGTTTTCTTAGCGCGAACCGGATCCACTTCGCTGGAAAACGCTATAGCTGGGCGGGGACGAACCCGGAAGAGTGCAGCTTGCGCCGATGCTCTATCTAGCGATTTCCGCCGAACACCCGGTCTATCAGCCAGCCGTCCAGGCCGGACGCCGCCTCGGGGCGTGCGGATGGATTCGGCGGCGGTGCGGACGCGCGCGTCGGGGGCGGGCGATAGCCGCCGCCTGACGGGATCGGTGCGAGCGGCACTGGCGCTTGCGCGGATGGTTGATAAGATGGTTGTGGTGCGCTGACCTGCGGCGCGGACTGGAACAGGTTCGAGAGCAGGCCGCCGCTGCCGGCTTGTGATCTCGGCAGGTGAGCTACCGAGATGCCTTGATGGGCCGAGCGCATGAAGCGGGTCCAGACTTCCACGGGCAGGCCGCCGCCGGTGGCCTTCCTGGTCGGCGAATTGTCGTCATTGCCGAGCCAGACGCCGGTGACGAGGTTTGCGGTGTAGCCGATGAACCAGGCATCGCGGAAATCCTGGCTGGTGCCGGTCTTGCCGGCGGCCACCCAGCCCGGGAGTTCCGCCTTGCGAGCGGTGCCCGAGAGCAGCGTCTCCTGCATCATCGTGTTCATCATTGCGACATGGCGCGGCTCGATCACCTGGGCGAGTTGATCCGGCTGCCGCGCATACAGCACCTTGCCTTCATTGGTGCGAATCTTGGTCACGACATGCGGGGAGACGCCGAGCCCGCCATTGGAAAACGGCGCATAGGCGCCGACCAGTTCGATGACGGAGACTTCCGAAGTGCCGAGCGCGATCGAGGCGTTGGCGTCGAGTTTGGAGGAAATGCCGAGCCGGTGCGCGGTCCGCACCACGTTCTTGGCGCCGACTTCGACGCCGAGCCGCACCGCCACCGTGTTGAGCGACATCGCCAGCGCCTGCGTCAGCGTCACCGAGCCGAAATATTCATGGGTGTAGTTCTCAGGCTTCCAGCCTTTGATGTCGATCGGCGAATCCTGCCGGATTGATTCGGGCGTCAGCCCGGCCTCGATCGCAGTGAGATAGACGAATGGCTTGAAGGCTGAGCCCGGTTGGCGTTTGGCGGTGACCGCGCGGTTGTACTGGCTCTCGGCATAGTTCCGGCCGCCGACCATGGCGCGCACCGCGCCGTCAGGCGTCATCGCTACCAGTGCGCCCTGGGTGACATTGAACTTCACGCTCTTGGCGGCGAGTTCGTCGATGATGGAGGCTTCCGCCACGCTCTGCAGCTTGGGATCGATCGTGGTCTCGACCACGATGCTCTGCTCGATCTGGCCGATGAGATCGTCGAGCACTTCGCCGATCCAGTCGGCGACGTAATTGACGGTGCCGGCGCCGACCGGCTTCACATTGTAGGAGGGATGGCCGATCGAGGCCTGCGCCTGCGCGTCGCTGATGAATTTGGCATCGGCCATCGCCGCGAGCACGATTCCGGCGCGCGCTTCCGCGCCTTCCGGATTGCGGTTCGGCGCCAACCGCGACGGTGACTTGACGAGGCCCGCCAGCATCGCCGCTTCCGCGATCGTGACGTTCTTGGCGGACTTGCCGAAATAGCGCTGCGCCGCGGCCTCGACGCCATAGGCGCCGGATCCGAAATAGACGCGGTTGAGATAGAGCTCGAGGATTTCCGATTTGGAATGCTTGCGCTCCAGCCAGATCGCGAGCTCCACTTCCTGCAGTTTGCGCGCCATGGTGCGTTCCTGGGTCAGGAACAGGTTTTTCGCGAGCTGTTGGGTCAGCGTCGAACCGCCCTGCGAGACGCCGCGATGCATCACGTTTGCCACTGCTGCACGCGCGATACCGATCGGATCGACGCCGTAATGCGAATAGAAACGACGATCTTCGATCGCGATGAACGCCTTCGCCAGATAAGGCGGCAGATCCTTCAGCGAAACATTGGCGCCGGCCATTTCGCCGCGCGAGGCCAGCACGCTGCCGTCGAGGCCGACGATCTGGATCGTCGGTGGGCGCTTGGGAATGGCCAGCGACTGGATCGCCGGCAGATGCGCGCCGACCCAGATGACGACGCCGATCACCGCGATCGCGGCCCACAGGCCGAGCACCGCACCCCAATAGAACAGCCGTCCGATCCGGAATCCACCGCGTGATTTCGAGCGGCGCTTGGCGCCGCTACGGCCCGCGCGCGGCTTGCGCTCGCGCGGCGGCTCGTCGCCATCGTCGTCAGATTTGCGTTTCGCGGGAGATTTTTTCGGGCGGTCGTCTGCGGCCGCGACGCGATCCTGCGGCGACAACCGCAATTCGCTCAGCGCGGCGGCGAGCCCGAATTGCGGTTCCTTGCGGCCGCCGCTCTTTTTCCGTCCCCACGCCATACGCCAACCCACACCACGCCCGCCGCAAGCTAACGAGCGCTGTTTAAGGGTCGGTTACGGAGAGGTTAACGCGGGATTAGGAGGTGCGGCGGCGCGTGCTAGAGCTTAGGTTCTGCTTGAAGCAGAATCTAAGCTCCAGATTCTTGTTTTGACGCGTTTCTTCACGCGAACCGGTATCCACTTCGCTCGAAAACGCTCTAAGAACACGTCCATGTCAGCACAGGAAACCACCATGGGACACATCGATCCAACCAAGGAAGTGTTCGCGCAATTTCGGGCCAACGACCGGCCCGGCCCGATCCACATGCTCAATCTGGTCCGATTGCGGGAACAGGCAAATTATCCCGATGGCCGCAAGGCATCGGGCGCCGAAGCCTATGCCGCGTATGGACGGGAAAGCGGACCGGTGTTCGAGCGGCTGGGTGGCCGGATCGTCTGGCAGGGAGGGTTCGAATTGATGGTGATCGGACCGGCGGCGGAACGCTGGGATCATTGCTTCATCGCCGAATATCCCAGCGTTGCCGCCTTCGCCGAGATGATCCGCGATCCCGTTTATCGCGAGGCGGTGAAACACCGCCAGGCAGCGGTCGAGGATTCGCGGCTGGTGCGGCACGCGGTGCTGCCGGTCGGGAAGACGTTTGGCGAGATACCGAAATCGTAGGGTGGGCAAAGGCGCATTCGCGCCGTGCCCACCATCTATCCTGTTTGCGATTTGGTGGTGGGCACGCTT
>JACDAG010000255.1 GCA_013695565.1 Bradyrhizobium sp. | reverse complement strand
GACCACAGCCGAGCGGGCGAAAGACCTGAAGCAGCCGCTGGTGCAAATCCGCGGCGTTGTAGGCCGCTGCTCGAAGCCGCGGGCCGACATGCACTACCAGACCGGGCCGATTTCAACTGTCGTCGGTCACTACGCCAAGGACATCCTCTGGCCGAATTCCGGCGTAAGCCCGGAGGATGTCGATCTCACGGGCTCCTATGACGCCTTCACCTTCACCACCATGCTGCAACTCGAGGATTACGGTTTCTGCAAGAAGGGCGATGGCGGCAACTACGTCTCCGACGGTACCATTATGCTCGGAGGAAAAAGGCCGAACAACACGTCAGGTGGCCATCTCTGCGAGGGCTATACCCACGGTATCGCCATGGTGATCGAGAACGTTAGGCAGCTCCGCCACGATGCGGATGATAGTTGCCCGATCGGGCCCGATGGCAAGCGGCAGCATACCTACGATCATCGCGAAGGCGGTTGTCGCCAGGTGAAGAACGCCGAGGTGTCAGCCAATCTCGGTTGGGCGATGCCCGGCACGGGATCGGCCATGGTGATGCGGAGGGGGTAGGGCAAATGATATCCGCGCAATATCTCGGCATGCCGCTTGAGATCAACGATCTCGACCATGAGAACCTCGACTATTTCGCCTACTGTGCGAAGCATGATTTCCGCCTGCAGCGCTGCGCCTCTTGCAAGCTGCTTCGCTACCCACCGACAACGGCGTGCCCTTGGTGTTCGGAGCTGGTTTCGGAATGGGTGTCGGTCGAGGGTCGCGGCACCGTGCATTCCTACACCGAAGTCCATCATGCCATTCAACCGGCTTTCAAGCAGTACACGCCATATCTCGTGTTGCTGGTCGAACTGGATACTCAGAGCGGCATGCCGACCAAGGAAGAGGGCCTGCGCGTCATCGGCAATTTGGTGCGGCCGGACGGTGTGCTCGCACCGAAGAGCGAGGTCGAGCAGGTCGGTATCGGCACCCGGGTGCGCATGGTGTTCACCGATGTCGCACCAGGGCTGGCGCTGCCACAATGGACCATTGACGAGGCCGCCGCCGGCGGCACGCCGTGGCGATACCGCGGGTAGGCCCGTGGCAATGGCCTGCCAATTTGAGGTGGCGCATGGACATCCAGACCAGTTCGGACCCGGTCGCCCGCGCCCGCGAACTTGGGGCGGAGATCGCTGCTGCGGCCGACGAGATCGAGCGCACGCGGCGCATCCCCGGGGAGTTGCTGGAGCGGCTGCATGCCTCGCGACTGTTCCGCATGCTGCTGCCGCGCTCGGCTGATGGTGACGAGACCGAGCCTGCGCTCTACGTGGCGGCGATCGAGGAGCTCGCCCGGCACGACGCCTCGATCGCGTGGAACACGTTCGCGCTCAACAGCGCCTCCCTGATCGCCGCCTATCTGGAGCCTGCGGTCAATCACGCCATCTTCGCCGATCCGCGCAGCGCCGTGGCCTGGGGGCCGCCGAACGCGTCGCGCGCGACGGCGGTTGAGGGCGGTTATCGCCTGACCGGCCGGTGGGATTTCGGCAGCGGCACCCGGCAGGCCCGCTGGATCGGCGCGCATTGCCATGTCGTCGAAGCCGACGGCGCACTGCGGCTCAACCGCTTCGGCCAGCCCGCGGTACGCACGCTCTTGTTTCCAGCCGATGAGGCTACCCTGCTCGACACCTGGCAGACCATCGGGCTGCGTGGCACGGCGTCGGACTCTTATAGCGTCAACGATTTGTTCGTGTCCGAGGCGTTCAGCTCTACCCGCGAGGACCCGACGCTGCGCCGCGAGCGCGGTCCGCTCTATGCCTTTACCATGCAGGGCCTCTACGCGACCGGGTGCGCTGCTGTGGCATTCGGCATTGCGCGCGCGATGCTGTCCGAGTTCATCGCGCTGGCGTCCCGCAAAGCGCCGCGCAACCTTGGCCGGCTCGCCGACAACACGGTCGTGCAGGCCGACGTGGCGCGCGCCGAAGCCCGGCTTGGCTCGGCTCGCGCCTATCTGATCGACACGCTCTCCACGATCTACGCCCATGCCGACGAGGTGGCGCCGATCGAGGTGGCCGACCGGGCCCGCGTGCGGCTCGCCTGCACCAACGCGATCCAGGGGGCGGCCGAAGTGGCAGACTTCGCCTACAAGGGAGCGGGCGTCGACGCGATCTTCCCGGGCAGCCCGTTTGAGCGCCGCTTCCGCGACATGCACACGCTCTCTCAGCAGATCCAGGCACGCAGCGCTCATTTCGAACAGGTCGGGCAGATCCTGCTCGGCGTGCCGCCCGAGGTGTTTCTTTGAGAAGTGGCGCCGATTTGCACCTCGCGTCGCAGCTTAGTCCGCGGTTCGCGAGGGCCGGGATCAATGATCCCGGGAATCGCGTTCCGGACCTTGCAGCGTGACGCCGCCGTCGACCACCAGCACCTGGCCGGTGATATAGCGCGCGTAGTCGCTGAGCAGAAATTTCACGGCGTGGCCGACGTCCCAGCCGGTACCTTCCGTCTTCAGCACCGATGCGTTGGCGCGTTGGGCGCGCGCGGCGTCGGTTATGCCGTTGCCGCGGGCGTAGACCATCGGCGTGTACATCGGGCCCGGGCAGATGCAGTTGACCCGGATGTTGTCGCGGCCGTGATCGACCGCCATCGCCTGGGTCAGTCCAATCACGGCAGCCTTTGAGGTCGTGTAGGTCGTGAGTCCGCGCGGCCGCAGTGCCGAGATCGACGAGATGTTGACGAT
>JACDAG010000254.1 GCA_013695565.1 Bradyrhizobium sp. | reverse complement strand
CCACTTCTTGCACTCCTGAAGGTGGTGGGCACGCTTGCGCTTTGCCCACCCCTACGCTGCGAATCCGTTCAGGCCGCTTTCACCGCGAGGTGCTTGAACATGTTGCGGCGCGCCTCGTCGTCCATTTCCGCCTTGAACTTGAACTTGTCCTTCAGCGCGATCGCCTTGGCTGCCGCAGGCCGCGCCGAGATTTCGTCGACCAGCCGCTTGACGTTGGGATATTTCGAAAAGCCGTCCTCGCCCAGCACGAACGGGATCATGCGGGCCCAGCCCCACACCGCCATGTCGACGATGCTGTAGCTGTCGCCGACCATGTAGCGGCTTTTGCCGAGGTGCTCATTGAGAATGGCAAAATGCCGCTGCGCCTCGAACTGGTAACGGTTATGGGCGTAATCGATCTTCTCCGGCGAGAAGTGCCGGAAGTGGACGGCCTGGCCGCTGTATGGTCCGACGCCGGTGGCGACGAACATCAGCCAGGACAGCAATTCGCCGCGGTTGGCGGGCAGAAACTTGCCGGTCTTTTCGGCGAGGTAAAGCAGGATTGCGTTAGAGTCGAACACCTTGACGCCGCCGTCGTCGATCGCGGGCACCTTGGCGTTCGGATTGATGGCGAGGTATTCCGGCTTGAACTGGTCGCCGGCGCGGGTGTCGACGGCGACAGGTTCAAAAGCGATGCCGGCTTCCTCGAGGAAGAGCGCGACCTTGGTCGGGTTGGGCGATCCGTTGAAATAGAATTTGAGCATTTTGGAAAACTCCCTTTGCTTCTTGCCTGCCACGAAAACTGGTTACGCGTTGCGAAAATCGGGCGCGGATGACCCTACCGCAGAGCGGCATGTCCTTGCTCAATTTTTGCAGGAAAAGCAACCGACGAGTTCGTGAAGCTCCCGCCGTCATTCCGGGGCGCGCGTAGCGCGAGCTATGATGTGCAATTGCACATCTGAGAATCCATAACCATGATAATGCGTATCGATTCCCCGATGCGCAATTGCGCATCTGAGGCCTGCGCCAAGTGGCGCATCCCGGAATGACGGAGGGGTTGGATATTCGACCTGAAGGTTCAGCCCGTGGCCACCGCAGAACGGCAATCCGCGCCGATCAACCGAGGTAGTAAAAGCCCAGCACGCCTACGGTGATCAATCCCGCACCCGCCAAATCCACCAGGGTGGCGAAGCGAATGGCCGAGTGCAGGTTCGACGCCTGCACATTCCGTTCGGATGCGCGCGCATAACCGTGGACGATGATCTGCTGGTTGAAGTCGCTGTTGGCTTCCAGCCGCTCGGTCAGGCCGACGCAGATCAGGAGAACGCCGAGGATGATGATGCCGGGAAAGCCCAGCAGGCTGAACAGCAGCATCGGGGGCACGCCGATCAGAAAGATCGGGAGCAGCGGCAGGATCAGCCATGAATCGGATTGGGAGCGCATCGGAGTGCTTCTTTGTGACCGCAAATGACGGCCTGTATGGGATTAAGGAAGTAATCGATATAGGTGCGAATCTAGGCGAAACAGAGCTCGGCAGCCTGCGGAAATCACAAGGCTGCCATCTCGCCGGCGCAGCGACAATTTTGCAAGGACAATTTTGCAAGTCAGGGTAGGCGAAGCGGAGCGGCGGGTCAGCCCGCCGCCATCCCGGAGCGGATTTCGGCGCGCAACTCATCGATCAGCCGCAAGCCCTTCTTGGTCTCGACATGCCAGAAAGTCCAGCCGTTGCAGGCCTCGGACCCCTGGGCCACCGCGCCCATGCGGTGGATCGAACCGACCTTGTCGCCGAGCATGATGGCGCCGTCGGCGCGCACCAAAGCGCCGTGGCGCTTCTTGGAATCGACCAGTTTGGTGCCGGGCGCGATCATGCCGCGCTCGATCAGTTCGGAGAACGCCACCCGGGGCGCGTCGCGGGCGGTCATGAACGGCGCCAGCGTGGCCTCGGGGAGCGGTTCGATCGCCGCGATGCGGGCTTCGGCCGCGGTCGCGTAGGTCTGGTCGCGCTCGAAGCCGATGTAGCGGCGGCCGAGGCGTTTTGCCACGGCACCCGTCGTGCCGGTGCCATTGAAGGGATCGATCACGAGATCGCCGGGTTTCGACGACGACAGCAGCACGCGCGCCAAGAGGCCCTCGGGCTTCTGGGTCGGATGCACTTTCTTGCCGTCTTCGCCCTTGAGGCGCTCGTCGCCGGTGCAAAGCGGGATCAGCCAGTCGGAACGTGCCTGCACGTCCTCGTTGGCGGCCTTCAGCGCTTCATAGTTGAAGGTATAGCCTTTGGCTTTTTCGTCGCGCGCGGCCCAGATCATGGTTTCATGGGCGTTGGTGAAGCGGCGGCCGCGGAAATTCGGCATCGGATTGGTCTTGCGCCAGACGATGTCATTGAGAACCCAGAAGCCGAGGTCCTGCATGATCGAGCCGACGCGGAAAATGTTGTGGTAGGAGCCGATCACCCACAGCGTTGCCGACGGCTTCATGATGCGGCGGCAGGCGAGCAGCCAGGCGCGCGTGAAATCGTCATAGGCGGCAAAGGATGAAAACTTGTCCCAGTCGTTGTTGACGGCGTCGACATGGGATTCGTCGGGGCGCTTGAGATCGCCCTTGAGCTGCAAATTGTACGGCGGATCTGCGAACACCAGATCGACCGAGCCAGCCGGAAGCTTCGACATCTCGGCGACGCAGTCGCCGACGACGATGCGAGCACTCGACTCGGACTCAAATTTAGTGCGGGGCGCCCTTGCAGACGCCCCGCGACGCGACACAACCATGACTCAATTACTCTGACTCAGGCGACGCTGTCGGCGACGCGGGACTAAACAACCGACTGGCCACACATTGACCGGGCAAAGTAAAAATCGACTTAATCGGTATTGCTACTCGGGCAGATTTGCCCAGATCAGTTTGATGTTTATGCGCACTGGAGCGTTTTCCAGCGAAGTGGATACCGGTTCGCGTCAAGAAAATGCGTCAAACAAGAGTCCAGTGGCCCCGTTCCGATTCAATCGGAACGGGGCACTAGGCAATAATTGCCGGGCGGGTTATTGATTAATGGAATGGAAATTTTACGTGAGTGCTGCGTTGGGTATCCAGGAGTTATCAGCCTGCCATCAGCCGGGATGAGGAATTAGCGCCATGCGTTACGATGATTTCCGCCGCAGCGACGATATCGACGACCGTCGCGACGACAGCGGCGGAGGGGGCGGTGGTGGCGGCTTCGGCATTCCGATGGGCGGCGGTGGCGGGCTCGGCATCGGCACCATCATCGTGCTCGGCCTGCTCGGCTATGCCTTCGGCATCGATCCGCGCATCCTGATCGGCGGCGCCGAAATCCTCACCGGCGGCCAGCAGCAGGCGCCGAGCTCTCAGACCGATCGCAAGTCCGGGCCGGCCAAGACCGGCGCGCCCAAGGACGAGATGGGCAGCATGATATCAGGCGTTCTCGGCGAGATCGACGATCGCTGGGACGAGATTTTCAGGGAACGCGGACAATCCTACAGGGGACCGCGCATCGTGCTGTTCCGCAACGCCACCAATGGCGGGCGCTGCGGCATGGCGCAATCGGCGATGGGGCCGTTCTACTGCCCGCCGGACAAACAAATCTTCCTCGACACCGCCTTCTTCCGCGACGTCGAGACCAAGTTTCGCGGCTGTTCGGGCAACGCCTGCAAATTCACCACCGCCTATATCATCGCGCATGAGGCCGGACATCACATCCAGAACCTGCTCGGCATCCTGCCGCGCGTGCAGCGGATGCAGGAGCAGGCCGGCAGCAAGGCGGAAGCCAACGCGCTGCAGGTCAAGGTCGAGCTGCAGGCCGATTGCCTGTCCGGCGTCTGGGTCAACCGCGAGGAGAAGAAGCGTCCCGGCTTCCTCGAAGCGGGCGATATCGACGCCGCGCTCACCACGGCGTCGGCGATCGGCGACGATACGCTGCAGCGGCAGGC
>JACDAG010000253.1 GCA_013695565.1 Bradyrhizobium sp. | reverse complement strand
CCACTTCTTGCATCGAACAAAAATGGTGGGCACGGCGCAAGCGCGCCTTTGCCCACCTACGAAGCCGGAGCGACGACGCGATCGCGCCGTCAGCCCTGATCGACCAGGTCCTCTTCGAGGATCGCCATCTGAAACTGGAATGAGCGATCGTCGTCTTCGTCGTCGACGAACAGGACGCCGATGAACTCCTCGCCGATATAGACCTCGGCGGAATCATCCTTCTTCGGCCGCGGCACCACGCGAATTTTGGGGTTGCCGAACACGCGCTTGAGATAGGCGTCGAGCTTCCTGACTTCCTGAACGTCCACGGCGGTCTCCAATCGAATATCTTTAGGTATTTTTGGGTATCTTTGGGGTTTCCGGGGAGTTTTAGGCCGAGACGACGCAGACCGCCAGCCGTATCTTCACGAGACGACAGGTGGGAAAGCGACCGGGTCAGATCCCGATCGCATTGAGCATCTGGTCCATGGTGCGCGACGGCTCGGCACAGCCGGCCTCGCCGACGATCTTGGCGGGAACGCCCGCCACGGTGACGTTATGCGGCACCGGCTTGACCACCACCGAGCCCGCGGCGATGCGCGCGCAGTGACCGATCTCGATATTGCCAAGAATCTTGGCGCCGGCCCCGATCAGCACACCGCGGCGAATCTTGGGATGACGGTCCTCGTTCTCCTTGCCGGTGCCACCAAGCGTGACACCGTGCAGGATCGAAACGTCGTCCTCGATGACAGCGGTCTCACCGCAGACGAAACCGGTGGCGTGATCGAGGAAAATACCGCGGCCGATGGTGGCCGCCGGATTGATGTCGGTCTGGAACACCGCTGATGCCCGGCTCTGCAGGTAATAGGCGAAATCCTTGCGCCCCCTCTTGTACAGCCAGTGCGCCAGCCGATGGGTCTGCAGGGCGTGGAAGCCCTTGAAGTAAAGCAAGGGATCGATGAAGCGCGAGGTCGCGGGATCGCGGTCATAGACCGCGACCAGATCAGCGCGGAAGGCATTGCCGAGATCGGGTTCGTCGCGCAGCGCCTCGTCATAGGTCTGGCGGATCAGATCGCCCGACAGAGCCGAATGATCGAGCCGCTCGGCCAGGCGATGGATCACCGAATCTTCGAGCCGCTCGTGATGCAGCACGGTCGAATAGATAAAGGAAGCAAGCTCCGGCTCGCGGCGAACGATATCTTCCGCCTCGCCTCGCACGCGATCCCAGATCGGATCGAGCGCCGCCAGTTTCGAACCCTGCGGATTGACCTGATGCACTGCCATTGGGATTCTCTCGGCCTGTTCTCGTGGGAGCGTTATAGCACGGCGGACGGATGGCTGTCCCGGGGGCAGGATCCGACAAAGTACCCGCCTAACGCCCCGGGATCGGTTGGGGTTAGTTCAAAGTGGTTGGCGATTTCGGGAAATCAAGCCGGGTAACGTCCGACTATTGGTGAATTTCGGCCTCACCGCCATTCCGGGCAAGCTGGTCAAAACAGGGGGAAGCCACATCAACACGCAGATTTTGCGCGCGCGCGCCACCTATTCACGGCTGGTCTGGATCGCCGCCATCGCCATCCCCCTGATGTTGCTCGCCCCTGCCCTGTGGAACGGCTATCCGCTGCTCCAGTGGGATACCGGCGGCTATCTGGCGCGCTGGTATGAAGGCTATCTCGTGCCCAGCCGCTCCACGGTATTCGGCCTCTATCTGCATTTCGGCGAGAATTCCGCGTTCTGGCTCAATCTCGGAATCCAGGCCCTGGCGACGCTGTGGATCCTGCAGCTGACGCTGCGCGCATTTGAAATCGCGCAGCCCTTGCGGCTGCTGGCGATGAGCCTCGTGCTGGTGCTGACCACCGCGCTGCCATGGCTTGCCAGCACGCTTCTGACCGACATCTTTGCCGGCCTGTCGGTGCTGTCGCTTTTCATTCTGGTCGCGCTTGGGAAACGGACCTCGGGAATCGAAAAATGTTCGCTGTTCGCGCTGACCGCGTTCGCCGCGGCCTCGCACAGCGCCACGCTGGCGGTGCTGCTCGGGCTGTGTGGTGCGGGATGGATCGTGCGCCCGTTTTCGCGGGGACGGCTAAGCGTTTCGGGATTGATGCAGGGCAGCCTCACCCTCGTCGCCGGTGCTGCGATGCTGCTGGCGGCGAATTTCGCATTGTCAGGGAAATTGGCGTGGACGCCCGGCGGTTACGGCGTCGCCTTCGGAAGGATGCTGCAGGACGGCATCGTCGCGCGTTATCTGAACGAGCATTGTCCGCAGCAGAAGTTGAAGCTCTGTCCCTATCGCAACCAGTTGCCCGCGACCGCCGATCAGTTTCTGTGGGGCAGCAACATGTTCAACACGCTCGGCCGCTTTCGGGGCCTGGGCGACGAGATGGGCTTCATCGTGCTGCGCTCGCTCGCCGAATACCCGGCGAGGCACGCCGAGGCCGCGATCACCGGAACCGCGCGGCAACTGGTCCATGTCGCGACCGGCGAAGGCACCAACGAATGGATCGGCCACACCTACGGGATCATCGAACGTTACATCCCGGCGCAGCTCAAGCCGATGCGCGCCGCCAACCAGCAGCGCTGGCGGTTCGACTTCACCTCTATCAACCGTCTCCACGTTCCGGTGGCGCTGATCTCGATGCTGCTGGCGGTGATCGTGTTCGGTCGCGGCCTGTGGCGGCGTCCGTTGGATGATCTCACCTTGCTCGCAGGGACCGTGACCCTTGCCCTGTTCGGCAACGCCTTTATTTGTGCGGTGATCTCAGGCCCACATGACCGCTATGGCGCGCGCATGGCGTGGGTCGCAACCTTCGTGGTGCTGATTGCAGTGGCGCGACAATTTTTCGGCGAGGACCCGCCGCGTGAAGGCTCAGTTTCGCGTTGAGAGAAAATCGATGACGCCGGTCTTGTAGACCTTGTCGCCCACCGCACGCATGTGATCGCGGTTCGGAATGTCGAGCACCTGCGCGCCCGGAATGATCTTGCCCAGCGCCTGCGCCGAGCCCGCGATTTCGTCAGACGTGCCGACCGCGATCAGCACGGGCACGTTGATCGCGGCGGCTTCCTCCCGCGTCATCAGCCGTCGCGAGCCACGCAGACAGGCCGCCAGCGCGCGACGGTCGGAGCGGGTCTGGTC
>JACDAG010000202.1 GCA_013695565.1 Bradyrhizobium sp. | reverse complement strand
TGGCTAGACCGCAGCTAGTGATCTTGCGGATCGCGTCCTCGGTGGGCAGCGCAAAACCTAGCGCGGTGCTCTCCGACACGCTGCCCGCATTGACCATGGCTACCGGTGAAAAGCACTGGTGCAGCTGGTTAATGTAGGTCTCCGAGGCGGCGTGGCCGCCGAAGATGATCTTCTTTAGCGACGAGCAGTCGTGCCGTGCGAACTCGGGGTGATTCATCATCATCCATAACATGATCGGAGCCGCCACCGCCCAGGTGGCGCGCTCGGTCTGGATCAGCTGGATAGCGTCGAGCGGCGCAAATGAGCGCATCACCACACACTTGCCGCCAGTCAGCAGCGCCGGCATGAAGTCGGTGTAAACGGCGGTGTTGTGGTAAAGCGGCGGCATGCAAATGTTAATGTCGTCGACGCCCAACCCCTTGACGGCATGCACGACGTTCTGCGCGCAACCTAACGCGTTGATGTGCATCGCCATCGTGCCCTTGGGCACACCGGTGGTGCCCGAAGTGAACGAGATTGCGCACAGGTCCCACTCGTCAATGGTTTCACGCACTGGCGCTTCGCCGCCCTCGCGGTTGAGCTCGGCAAAGCCGAGCGTACCCGGCTCGGCTGGCCCTGCGGTCATGAACACCCCCTTCACGCTGTGCAACTGGCCGCGCACCGATTCGAGCTTGTCGTGCCAGACATCGGGTGACACTACGATGCCCTTGGCGCCAACCTTGTTGATCTGCGCGGCCAGGCCTTCGCCGGTGAGGCCCAGGTTTACCGGCACCGCGATGCCGCCCAGCGCCACGATAGCCAGGTAGCCGATGACGTATTCCGGGCAGCCCAGCGTTAGCAGGCACAGCCGGTCGCCCTTGACGAAGCCATGCTCGCGCTTAAGCCGTGCCGCCACACGCTGCACCTGCTCGCCAACCTGCCCCCAGGTCAGCCGCTGACCGCCTGGGTGGAAGACGTAGGCCTCGCGATCGGGGTGACCGGCCACATTGGCCGCCAGCAGCTCGGCGACGTTGACCGGGCGCTTCTTGTAGGCCCAGATTTCGGTACCTTCCCAAGCGATGCCCCGGCCGCGCGGCGCGCTGATGCGCTCCACCTCCGCGCCCAGTTCTGGATAGACCTCGCGCCAAGACTTACATGTGCCTTGGGTGGGTCCTTGGATATCCCATGCGCCCATGGTTGATTTCTTTCGTTGGGAAAAGACTGTGACAGTGGCCGGTGTCTCTACCAAGTGCTTCATCCGCCGGCGCATCGGTTCCCGGCTTGTTGAGGCTGCAGCCATGCGACAGGGTCGCGAATACCTCAGTCATAAAGGTCTCATCGGTTGATATTTTCAATCAGCATCGCCATCCCCTGGCCACCGCCGAGGCACATGGAGATGACCCCGTAGCGCCCGCGCGTATCAGCGAGATGATGCATCGCGGTGATCGTCATGCGGCCGCCGGTTGCGCCGGGGGGATGACCGATCGAGATGCCGCCGCCATAGAGGTTTGTGCGGTCGCGCGGGATTCCGAGTTGGCGTTCCGCATGGAGGTTCACGACCGCGAATGCCTCGTTGATCTCGAAATAGTCGATGTCGGAGACCGTAAGATCGTTACGTTTCAGCAGCTTGGCAATTGCGGGAACCGGCCCGGCTCCCATAATGCGCGGCGGCACGCCGACTGCCGTCCAATCTCTCAGGCGCGCCTCGCCCTCAATCCCCTTTGCGGCGAGAGCCGCACGGTCAGCCACGATCATGAACGCGGCCCCATCGGTAACTCCAGAGGACGAGCCTGCCGTCACCCTACCACCCTCGCGGAATGCGGGTCGGAGCTTCCTTAGTTTCTCCATCGTCACATCAGGGCGGGGGAACTCGTCGACCTCGAAGCGGCGCGTGCTATTGCCTGCGGGAACATCGATGGGCACGATCTGGCGCGCAAGGAAGCCCGACTTAATCGCGGCGGCCGCGCGTTGCTGGCTCATCAAGCCCCAGTCGTCCATCGCTTCGCGCTCGTATTGGTGATCCTCGGCGAGGTTCTCAGCCGTCTCGCCCATGTATTCGCGGCTGAACGGGCAGCGATAGGCCCAATCGAGTTGATCCTCGAGCATCTGGCCGCCACGCTGCTGGCCGTAGCGGGCCGTGGTGACGACATGCGGCATCCGGCTATAATTTTCGCCGCCACCCGCGAGGGCAATGCTGCTCTGCCCTTCCTTGATTTGTTGGCTGGCGGAGACGATCGCCTGAAGGCCTGTGCCACAGGCGCGGGTCACGTTGAGTGCGGGAACCTCTTCCGGAAGCCCCGCCTTGATGCCGACCACACGGCCGCTGAACAGTGTGTCGCGATCCGGAAAAAGGGTGCTGCCAAAGACGATATGATCGATGTCGGTCGGCTTGAGGCCCGATCGTGAGATCGATGCCTTAGCCGCATGGGCCGCCAAATCGGTCAAGGGGACTTCGCGCAACGACTTGCCAAAGTCGCCAAAGGGCGTGCGGATGCCAGCTGCCAGAACGATATCGGTCATGATGATTACCTCGATGCCGTCTATGTGAGGTTGACAGGGAGTGACTTGATCCCGCGAAGAATGACACTGTCATTCCAGTCCGGTGGACCGTCGCCGATCAATCGAATATTGGGAAAGCGCTCGGCGAGGCGCTTGATTGCGATCTGTCCTTCGAGGCGTGCCAGCGGTGCGCCGAGACAGAAATGTATGCCGTGTCCGAAGGTAATATGCGGATTATGTGCGCGCGCGATATCGAAGCGATCCGGGTCAGGGAACTGGGCTCCGTCTCGGTTCGCGGAGTTTGTGAAGGCGAAAACGCGCTGCCCCTTCTTAAGGACTTTACCGCAGAACTCGACATCGTTGACAATCACACGAGCGAGGGCGCCACTGGGGCCATCATACCTGAGCCATTCCTCGATAGCCGGTTCGATGAGATCGAGGTCGTCGACGAGGCGTTGCCACTGATCCCGACACCGCATTGAGTGGTAGAGCCCATTTCCAAGCAGGTTGGATGTCGTTTCGTGGCCAGCAAATAGAAGCAGGATGCACGTGGCAATGACCTCGTCTGCAGTCATAACCTCCTGTTCGTCGCGGGCCACGACCATCTGACTAATGAGGTCGTCGCGCGGTTCAAAAGTTCGTTCCTCTACGATGCCGCGGAAATAATCGGCCATCAAACGAGCACCGGCCTCGGCACGGTTGTATTTGTCTGGAGAGGCGCGAGACGTGCCGATAAACAGCGCGATGTCGTCCGACCAGACCTTCACGCGCTTGAGATCGCGTCGCGGCACACCAAGCAGATCCATGATGACCGTGGCTGGCAAAGCAAAAGAAAAATCGGCAATCCAATCTGCCTTCTCCCCAGACTTCTGCTTCGATGCCATTTCGTCCAGCAGCAGATCGACGACCGAGACAATACTTGGCTTCAGCATGTCAATGGAGCGGGACGTAAACGCTTTCGTGAACAGGCGTCTTAGCCGGGTATGATCGGGCGGGTCACGAAACACCATCCAATTGCCGAGATATGTCATCAAATTGATGTAAGTGGACTTGCGCACATCGGGTGCCGCGGCAAAAAAGGGCGCTAGCCGGTCCGCGGAGATTTCGGCATTGTTCAGTGCCAGCGCCTTGACGTCATCATAGCGCGTCACCACCCAAGCCTTCATGGGTTCCGACCAATGGACGGGATCTTCCGTACGCAACCGGCTGAAGGTCGGAAACGGGTTGGCATTCGTTGCGGGGTTGGCAAAATCGATTGTCAGCATCAGCGCATCCATCTGACCGAGCATTCGCGTTACGCTAGCAACAACAGGATGGCCAAACAAGTGTTTGGTTGCTACATATGACGCATGACGATTGCGCGATCCAGGAAGCTGCCAGCCGAGCCTTCTGACCGAAGGATGGAAATCCTGTCTGCGGCAGCTCAACAATTCGCGCTGAAGGGCTATGCAGCGACGTCGATGCGGGACATCGCGGCCGTAGCAGGATTGCTTGCCGGCTCGATCTATCACCACTTCGTGTCAAAGGATGACATGGTATTGGAGGCCTATAAAGCTGGAGTGGAACGCGTTATTGCGGCGCATGACCTTGCAATTGCCAATGTGTCCGATCCATGGGACCGCCTAGAGGCTGCATGTGTCGCGCATCTCGAATGCCTTCTGGCGGACGACCCGCTTGCCAGGTTGCTACCGCTCGACCTGAGGCAATTGCCGGCCGAACTCCGGCGAAAGTTGGTACTGGAGCGGGATAGTTACGAACGCCGCTTCTTGACATTGGTCAAAAGCGTTGTGGTTGGGCATGAACCGGATGAGCGCTTTGCACGGATGATGCTTCTGGGCGCTCTGAACTGGACGACTACGTGGTACAAGAGAGGCGGCGAAGCGCCGAGGAAGATCGCGTCAGCTTTTGTCCGATTGCTGCGCGGTGGGTTTGCGACTAGGCGATGAACGTCCCCGCTCGAAGTAAGTTTTGTGCCGAGGCAGTCGAAGTCGGCTATTATCGCGGAGTCTGCATTGAGGACGCGTTCGACATCTATAGTTCGCTAATCCGTAAAATGTGCACATGACGTAGTGCTGCCTCACTTGTGGGGGTCTGCGTCGAGGCAATGCGCGGACGACACCCAGATTGCCCGCCAATCCTGTCATCCGCATAAACAACAAACGCTGTACTCCAGGCACCCGGCGCTGAACTGATAAAGTCCAAAAGGAGAAACTAAGTGGCGATCAATCCGAAACTACGTGATCAGATTGTGCTTTCTGTCGAAGGCGGCTTCGACGAACAGATCGCCTATACGCAAAAGCTGATCCGACTGAGATCTGTTCGCGGCGATGAGCATACCATCCAAGATCTAGTGTTTCGCGAGTTGCGTAACCGCGGTTATGTCATGGAGCGATTCGAGATGGACCGCGACGCCATCGAACGGCATCCCGGAGGTTCGCCTTTCTCCGAACAACATTCGTCCGCGCCGATCGTCGTCGGCATTCATCGGCCACGCGAAGAAGCGGGCCGATCGCTCATTCTACAGGCACATGTGGATGTTGTCCCGGAAGGGCCGGCAACGATGTGGACCCATCCCCCTTTCGAACCCGTCATCGACGGCGATTGGCTTTACGGCCGCGGCGGAGCCGACATGAAAGCTGGCCACGCCGCCAATTTATTTGCTCTCGACGCATTGCGCCGGATTGGACTCCAACCGGCGTCTACCGTGTACATTCAATCCGTCGTGGAGGAGGAATCGACTGGTAATGGCGCGCTAATGACGCACCTGCGCGGCTACAAAGCCGATGCCGTTCTGATTCCGGAGCCCGAAGACGAAAAGCTCGTCCGGGCCAACGTCGGCGTGGTCTGGTTTCAAGTGGAGGTAAGGGGTTTGCCGGTCCACGTGCGCGAGATGGGCGTTGGGTCGAATGCGATAGATGCGGCATATCGGGTCGTTGGCGAACTCCGCCTTCTCGAGGAAGAGTGGAACGAGAATAAACGAGGACGAGCTCATTTCGAAAACGAGGAGCATCCCATTAATCTCAACATTGGAAAGATCGAGGGAGGAGATTGGGCATCTTCTGTTCCCTGTTGGTGTCGTATCGACTGTCGGATATCGATTTATCCTAGCTGGTCTGCGACGGGCGCTGCTCGGGAGATAAGCGATCGCATCGCCAAATTCGCCTTGTCCGACAAGTTCCTCTCTAACATTCCTCCGATCGTTACATTCAACGGCTTCCATGCGGAAGGTTATGTGCTCGAGCCGGGCTCAGAGGCCGAGGCGATTTTGGCCGATGCTCATCGAGTCGCCACCGGGAAACCCTTGCAAAGCTTCATGACCGCTGGCTATCTCGATACGCGAGTATATGCGCTTTACGACAGGATACCTGCTCTTTGCTACGGACCATACTCCGAGAACATCCATGGGTTCGACGAACGAGTCAGTTTGGCCTCGCTCAAACGCATCACCAAGACGATGGCCCTTTTTATTGCCGATTGGTGCGGGGTCGAGGAAATCGCGAGATGACGATCGGCTCACGATCATAGCCTGGACGTCCTTGCCGTTACGCTCGGCTATCATGACCATGCCCGGCGCCGCTATCGCCTGCAGCCCTCGCCGCCAGGCTAGGCGTCTGGCCGATAACGCCGCGTACGGCGCATCCGCCGAAGAGGTTACCGACAAGGACCAGCCTGGTCGCGTGCCAACCCCAATCTGCAGTGGCGTACCCCCGTTTCGATCAGCCTCGGCACCGGGTCGACCAGCGAGCGCCCG
>JACDAG010000201.1 GCA_013695565.1 Bradyrhizobium sp. | reverse complement strand
CGTCTCCGGCCGTGCCCGCAGGCGGCGGCACAGCTCGATCCCGGACAGGCCCGGCAGCATCCAGTCCAGCACGACGAGGTCGGGCACGCGCTCCTTCAGCCGGGTGTCGGCGTCATCGCCACGGCCGACGGTTTCGACCTCATAGCCTTCGGCATCGAGATTGTAGCGCAGGAGCGTGGTGAGCGCTTCCTCGTCTTCAACCACCAGAATGCGGGCATTCATCTATGTAAGCCTCTTGTGTTTTGACGCGTTGTTTTACGCGAAAACTTTCTTAATTTCCTGGCACGGTCGTGGCGAAATTCGTCATGTCGCCCTTCGGGCGCTTGTCGAGGATCTGCTGGCCTTCGATCATGTAGAACACGGTCTCGGCAATGTTGGTGGCGTGGTCGCCGATCCGTTCGATGTTCTTGGCGCAGAACATCAGATGAATACAGAACGAGATGTTGCGCGGATCTTCCATCATGTAGGTGAGCAGTTCGCGGAACAGCGAGGTGCAGATGGCGTCGACTTCCTCGTCGCCCTTCCAGACCGCCATCGCCGCCGGCAGATCGTGCGCCGCATAGGCGTCGAGCACCGACTTGACCTGGGACTGCACCAGATCGGTCATGTGTTCGAGGCCGCGGATCAGCTTCAGCGGTTGGAAATCGTTTTCCAGCGCCGCGACGCGCTTGCCCATGTTCTTGGCGAGGTCGCCGATCCGTTCCAGATCGGTGGCGACGCGCATGGCGCCGACGATCTCGCGCAGGTCGATCGCCATCGGCTGCCGTCGCGCGATGGTCAATACCGCGCGCTCCTCGATCACGTGCTGCAGGCTGTCGATCTCGACATCGGAGGCAACGACACGCTTGCCGAGCGCGATGTCGCGGCGGATCAGCGCATCGACGGAATCCGTGATCATGCGTTCGGCGAGGCCGCCCATCTCGGCGACCAGACGGGTCAATTCCTGCAGATCGCCGTCAAACGCCTTCGCGGTATGTTCTGAAGCCATGGTGTTCTCCTCGCGATCCGCGCTTAGCCGAACCGGCCGGTGATGTAGTCCTGGGTACGTCGATCGCCCGGCGAGGTGAAAATCCTGTTGGTATCGTCGAACTCGATCAGTTCGCCGAGATACATGAAGGCGGTCTTGTCCGAGACGCGTGCCGCCTGCTGCATATTATGGGTGACGATCGCGATGGTGTAATCCTCCGCCAGTTCCTGGATCAGTTCCTCGACCTTGGCGGTCGAGATCGGGTCCAGCGCCGAACAGGGCTCGTCGAACAATATCACTTCCGGCCGTACCGCGACCGTGCGCGCGATGCAGAGGCGCTGCTGCTGGCCGCCGGAGAGACTGAGGCCGGAGGCATTCAGCTTGTCCTTGACCTCGTTCCAGAGCGCGCCGCCACGCAACGCCTTTTCGACGCGGCCGTCCATCTCGGATTTCGAGATCTTCTCGTACAGGCGGATGCCGAAGGCGATGTTTTCGTAGATCGTCATCGGAAACGGCGTCGGCTTCTGGAACACCATGCCGACGCGGGCCCGCAGCAAATTGAGGTCGAGCTTGGGGTCGAGGATGTTGGTCTGGTCCAGCATCAACTGCCCGGTCGCCTTCTGGCCGGGATAGAGGTCGTACATCCGGTTGAAGATGCGCAGCAGCGTGGACTTGCCGCAGCCGGACGGCCCGATGAAGGCGGTGACGCGGTTGGCGCCGAGCGTGAGGTTGATGTTCTTCAGCGCGTGGTTGGTGCCATAGTAAAAATTCAGGCCACGCGCGGTCACTTTCGGAGGCGCGTCGGGCAGCGCCACCTGCGGAACGGGTCCGTTCGCATGCGACACGGATACAGAGAGTTCGCTCATTTCGATGTCCTCTCGGCGCCGAGGATGCGCGCGCCAATATTCAGGGCAAGTACGGTGAGGGTGATCAGCAGTGCCCCGCTCCAGGCGAGTTGCTTCCAGTATTCGTAGGGGCTCTGCACGAAGTTGTTGATGGTGACCGGCAGGTTCGCCATCGTCTTGGTCAGGTCGAGGCTGAAGAACTGGTTCGAAAGTGCTGTGAACAACAGCGGCGCGGTTTCTCCGGCGACGCGGGCGGTGGCCAGCAGCACGCCGGTGATGAGGCCGCTTCGCGCGGCGCGGTAGGCGATCCGCTTGATCACCAGCGAGCGCGGCAGGCCGAGCGCGGACGCCGCCTCGCGCAGCGGGTTCGGCACCAGGCCGAGCATGTCCTCGGTGGTGCGGACCACCACGGGGATCACGATCACGGCGAGGGCGAGACAACCGGCAAAGGCCGAGAAGCCGCCCATCGGCACCACGATGGCGCCGTAGACGAACAGGCCGATGATGATCGAGGGCGCGCTGAGCAGGATGTCGTTGATGAAGCGGATCACCGAGGTGAGCCGGTCATGCTTGCCGTATTCGGCCAGATAAGTCCCGGCGAGCATGCCGAGCGGCGCGCCGATGCCGACGCCGATCGCGGTCATGATGATCGAGCCGATGATGGCATTGCGCAGGCCACCATCGGTCGAGCCCGGCGGCGGAGTGTCCTGGGTGAAGACGGCAAGGTTGATGCCGGCAAGGCCGTTATAGAACAGCGTGAACAGGATCAGCGCGAGCCAGGTGACGCCGAACAATGCGGCGCCGACGCACAGCGCGCGGATGACGACATCGACGCGGCGGCGGGAGGCGTAAATCGGGTTCATGGCTCAGTTCCCCGCCTTCTTTTCCAGCCGCATCAGCATCAGCCGGGCGGCCGAGAGGACGAAGAAGGTCAGCACGAACAGGAGCAGGCCGAGCAGGATCAGGCCGGACTGGTGCAGGCCGTCGCTCTCGGCGAATTCGGATGCGATCGCCGCCGAGATCGTGGTGCCCGGCGCGAAGATCGAAGAGGAGATCTTGAACGAATTGCCGATGATGAAGGTGACCGCCATGGTCTCGCCGAGCGCGCGTCCCAGCGCCAGCATCACGCCGCCGATCACGCCGACGCGGGTGTAGGGGATCACGACGTTGCGCACGACCTCCCAGGTGGTGCAGCCGACGCCGTAGGCAGCTTCTTTCAACACCGGCGGCACCGTCTTGAAGACGTCGACCGAGATCGAGGTGATGAAGGGCAGCACCATGATCGCGAGGATTAAAGCGGCGTTGAACAGGCTGAGATAGGACGGCGGACCGCCAAAGATGGTGCCGAGAACCGGGACACCGTCGAAGATGCTGATCATGAAGGGCTGGAACGAATTGGCCAGGAACGGGCCCAGCACGAAGAAGCCCCACATGCCGTAGATGATCGAGGGAATGCCGGCGAGCAGTTCGACCGCAAGGCCGATCGGACGGCGCAGCCAGATCGGACAGATCTCGGTCAGGAACACCGCGATGCCGATGCCGACCGGGATGGCGATCATCATCGCGATCACGGCGGTGATCAGCGTGCCGTAGATCGGCCCGAGCGCGCCCAGCACCGGCGGATCGGCGGACGGCGCCCAGCGCGAAGTGAACAGGAAGGAGAAGCCGTATTCGCGGATCGCAGGCCAGGCGCCGACGATCAGCGAGATGATGATGCCGCCGAGAATGAGCAGCACCGAGATCGCGCAGGCGCGGGTGAGCCAATAGAAGGTAACGTCACCAAAATTGAAGGCGCTGAGGGCCCGGGCGCGATCGTAAGGTCCTGCAGCTTCCATTACGTCGCTCTGAACCGCCATGTCTGCCACGCCAATCCCCTGTACTTATAGCACTAATCGCTGCGCCCGAAGCGAACTACGCTGACGATTTTTCCCGCGTCATTCCGGGTTCGCGACTTTGTCGCGCCCCGGAATGACGGGGCGCGAGGTTGTCAAAGCAGACCTCAGCTCTTGATCTCGGCGGTCCAGGTTTTTTCGATCAACTTGACCACGCCTTCCGGCATCGGGATGTAGTCGAGCTCTTCAGCCATCTTGCCGCCCTTCTCGAACGACCATTTGAAGAACTTGATGGCTTCCTGGGCCGCGGCTTTGTCGGTCGCGGATTTGTGC
>JACDAG010000199.1 GCA_013695565.1 Bradyrhizobium sp. | reverse complement strand
TCACTTGTGGATCAGCGTGCCGGTGCCCTGGTTGGTGAACAATTCGAGCAGCACGGCGTGCGGGGTCTTGCCGTCGATGATGACGACGCCCTCGACGCCCTGCTCGAGCGAGTAGATGCAGGTTTCGACCTTCGGAATCATGCCGCCGGAAATGGTGCCGTCGGCGATCAGTTTTCGCGCGTCTTTCACCGACAATTCGGGAATCAGCTTCTTCGACTTGTCGAGCACGCCGGGAACGTCGGTCAGCAGCAGCAGCCGTTTTGCTTTCAGCGCGCCGGCCACCGCGCCGGCAAAAGTGTCGGCGTTGACGTTGAAGGTCTGGCCGGTGGCCGATGTCGCCAGCGGCGCCAGCACCGGGATCAGCTCATGGCCGATCAGCTGGTTCAGCAGCGTCAGATCGACTTTCTCGGGCTCGCCGACGAAGCCGAGGTCGACCACCCGCTCAATATGCGAATCCGGATCGACCATGGTGCGCGTCGCTTTTGAGGCAATCACCATGTTGCCGTCCTTGCCGCACAGGCCGACCGCCTTGCCGCCGGCCTCGTTGATGTAGCCGACCAGCTGCTTGTTGATCGAGCCGGCCAGCACCATCTCGACGATCTCGATGGTGGCGGCATCGGTGATGCGCAGGCCGGCGGCGAATTCGGACTGAATGCCGAGCCGCTTCAGCATGGTGGCGATTTGCGGTCCGCCGCCATGCACCACCACAGGATTGATGGCGGTTTGTTCCAGAAGAACGATGTCGCGGGCGAAGGCCTTGGCGGTTTCCTCGGCGCCCATGGCATGGCCGCCATATTTGATGACGATGGTTTCCTCGTCATACTGCTGCATGTGCGGCAGCGCCTCGGACAGGATGCGGGCCTGATCGAGCGGACTGATATGCGGCGCGTCGGTCATGAAGCAGGTCTCGTCAGATTTGAGTTGGGCGGGTTCTTATCTGATTGGCGGGCGGGGCGCAAAGTGGGGCGGTCTGCCATCTTCACCTCGCCCCGCTTGCGGGGAGAGGTGAAAAAAGGGCTCTAACCCCGTTTTGGCCACGCCGCCGCCACCGCGAGCAACAGCCAGCTCGCGATCAGCAGCGTCCCGCCTGATGGTGCGGCCATCGGGAACAGCCCGTAGCCGGCATAGTGCCGCAGCGTCAGGTCGCCGGCGAACAGGGCGGTGGCGACGAAAAAGCCGGAGGCGGCCAGGATTCCGATCCCGAGATGAATGACGCCGCGCTCCGCCAGCGCCACCGTGCCCAGCACCGCGGCGGCGTGAAACAGCAGCATCGACGACGCCGACGCCAGCCGCGCGGCATCGGGCTGATGCGCGGATGCCGCCGCCAGCATGACGCCGTCGGCGCCCATCACGCCGGCCAGCACGATCAGGATGCGAATCAGGCGCGCGTGCATCGTCAGCTCCGCTCGCCGAGCAGCCGCACCATGGCGGCGCGCAATTCCGGCATGCCGGCGCCGGTGCGCGAGGAGGTCACCAGAATTTCCGGGAACGCAGCGGGATGTTTAAGCAGTGCGGTTTTGACGTCGGTGACACGCTGTTCGAGTTCGGCTGCCTTGACCTGGTCGGCCTTGGTGAGCACGACCTGATAACTGACCGCCGATTTGTCGAGTGTCTTCAGCACGTCCAGATCGACCTCCTTGAGGCCATGCCGGCCGTCGATCAGCACGTAGACCCGCGCCAGGCTGGCGCGGCCCTGCAGAAATTTGTGGATCAGCATGGTCCATGACGCGACCTTGGCTTTCGGCGCCGAGGCGTAGCCATAGCCGGGCATGTCGACCAACCGCAGCCCGGCATTCTCGGGGCCTTCGAAAAAAATCAGTTCCTGGGTGCGGCCGGGCGTGTGCGAGGTGCGCGCCAGCGCGTTGCGGCCGGTCAGTGCATTGATCAGGCTCGATTTGCCGACATTGGAGCGGCCGGCAAACGCCACCTCCATGCTGGCCATCGGCGGCAGGGTTTCGATCGAGGGCGAAGCCCAGACGAACTGCCACTCGCCGGCGAAAAGCTTTCGCCCTTCCTCGATCAGCTTCGCATCGGTTTCTTCGGTCATGCGAAGGTTTCCATTAGGGGCGCGAAGGCGGCTCGGCCGTTATTGCGAGCCACCGGGTCGCGCGAACGCGCGCCCGATGACAGGCTCCGCGAAGCAATCCATAGACCCACAAGGGAAGCATGGATTGCTTCGTCGCTTCGCTCCTCGCAATGACGAGAAAGCGTCAGGTCTTCTCGACGGCCTTCTTGGCGAAGGTCGACTTGAGATTGTCGAATAATTCAACCTTGACGCCGTTCTTGCGCATGATGAAGCTCTGCTGCAGCACCGACAGCAGGTTGTTCCAGGCCCAGTAGATCACCAGACCCGCCGGGAAGCCTGCCAGCATGAAGGTGAAGATCAGCGGCATCCAGTCGAAGATCATCTTCTGGGTCGGATCCGGCGGCGTCGGGTTCAGCTTCATCTGGAACCACATCGTGATCCCCATGATGATCGGCCAGACCCCGAGCATCAGATACGGGCCGATATGCGGTCCGAGCACCATCGGATCGAACGGGATCAGCCCGAACAGATTGAAGATCGTGGTCGGGTCGGGCGCCGAAAGGTCCTTGATCCAGCCGTAGAACGGCGCGTGGCGCATTTCGATGGTGACGAACAGCACCTTGTAGAGCGAGAAGAACACCGGGATCTGCAAGGCGACGGGAAGACAACCGGCGATCGGGTTGATCTTCTCCTTCTTGTAGATCTCCATCATCTCCTGCTGCTGCTTCTGCCGGTCGTCGGGATAGCGCTCCTTCAGCGCGGCGAGCTGCGGCTGCACCGATTTCATCTTCGCCATCGAGGCGTAGGATTTGTTGGCGAGCGGGAAGAACAGAATCTTCACCAGCACGGTCACCAGCAGTATGGCGACGCCGAAATTGCCGATCAGGTGATAGAAATAATCCAGCGCCAGGAACATCGGCTTGGTGATGAAGTAAAACCAGCCCCAGTCGATCAGGAGATCGAAATGGTTGAGCTCGAGCTGCTTGTTGTAGCCGCCGTGGCCGGCGAGCGGGAAGTTGATGCCGACGACGCTGGCTTCCTTGGCGCCGGCAAACAGCCGCGTGTTGGTGCTGCCGGTGCCGCCGATCGCGATGGTCTGCGGATCCTGCAGATAGTCGGCCTGATAACGAACCTTGGCGCCGGGTTCGGCGAGGAAGCGGGCTTTCAGACGCGCCGACGTGTCGGGCAATAGCGCCGCAGCCCAATATTTGTCAGTGATGCCGAGCCAGCCATTCGTGACATTGAACTCGAAGCCTTTTCCGCCATTGCCCAGAACGGGAGCTTCGGCGACGGCTTTATAGCCGTGTTCCTGCAGGCCCTTGTCGCCGAGATAGCCGATCAGGCCTTCATGCAGGATGTAGTAGCCCGAGACTTCCGGCGTGCCGTGACGCGAGATGAGTGCGAACGGATAGAGCGTGACCGGCGCGGTGCCGACGTTGGTGACGTCGTCCTTGACGGTGAAGAGATAGCGATCGTCGATCGCAATGGTGCGGCGGAAGGTGAGGCCTTCGCCATTGTCATATTTCAGCGTCACCGGACTGGTCGGCGACAGCGCGCCGGAGCCCTCCTGCTGCCACACCGTATCGCGGTCCGGGATCCGGGCCGTCGAGCCTGCGGCCGCGACCCAGCCGAATTCTGCATAATAGGGATGAGCCGTGCCCGAAGGCGAGAACAGCACGATCGCAGGCGATTTGGGATCGACGGTGTCGCGGTATTGCACCAGCGCGAGATCGTCGACGCGGGCGCCCTTCAGCGCGATGCTGCCCGTCACCCGCGGCGTGTCGATCTTGATGCGGGGGCTTGCGGCAATCGCGACATCGCGGCTGACGACGGCCGCGATCGCACCCGGCTGATTAGCGGGCGTGGTGGCGGACGGGGGCGAACCCGGCGCCGGGGTGGCGGAGCCCGGCGTCGTCTGCGTCGACGGTGGCTTGCCGAGTTCGGTCTGGCTTTGGGTTTGCGCGCGCTGCCGTTCCATCTGCGGCACATTGTAGAAATATTGCCAGGCGATCAGCACGAGGCCGGACAGAATGACGGCGAGGATGGTATTGCGATTGTCGGTCATCGTTTCAAGGTCTCGTCATTCAATTCGGGTTCCGGCTCGCACCGGTATCTTTATCGAAGTCTTTTTGGGCCGCGTTTTCCTGGCGCGAACCGCTCGCCACTTCGCTCGAAGACACCTTGGCCGGTTTTGCCGGCTGGCGGTCGAGGCGAAGCAGCGCCTGGCGTAGGTCGTCGAGCATGGTCGTAAAGTCGCGATGCAGCGCCGCGCGCCGCCCGACTAGCACATAATCATGGTGCGGTCGCATAGGTATGACGTCCAGCCGCTTCACCAGTTCGCGAAGCCTGCGCCGGATGCGATTGCGCTCGGTAGCGGTACCGTTCTTTTTGGTAACGGTAAAACCGATCCGGATCGGGCCATCATCGTCGCGGCGGCGGCCCTGCACCACGAATGCGGTGCTGTTGGCTCGCGCGCCATTGGCAACGGCGAGGAAGTCCGCCCGCTGCCTTAGCCGATCCATAATGGGTTCTCCGGGAGGCCCGGCTCAGGCGCTCAGACGCTTGCGGCCACGCGCACGGCGCGCAGCGAGAACCTTGCGGCCGCCGGTCGTGGCGAGACGGGCGCGGAAGCCGTGACGGCGCTTGCGCACCAGTTTGCTGGGTTGATAAGTCCGCTTCACGGGTAGTTCTCCGCTGACCGGGCAATTCTGCCGTTGAATGAGATTAAGTCCGGAGATGCTGGCCGGCCCAAAATGAGCCATCTGCGGCCCCAAATGAGCCGCCCCCGGTCAGACCGGGCCATCGCGGACAATTGCGCGGCTTATACGGGAGCGACCTGTTTTCGTCAATGTTTCGCGGTGCCGCAATCGGGGTTCTTTGAAATGGCGCAATTGGGTCGAATATTATTGTTTTCGCGGGGTTTTTAGGGACGAGAAGGGTGTTCGTTCCCGACATCGGAGCCGGCCGACATTAGCGATCGGTAATTTGACCCGGCTGGGGGCGGAACGCATCCTCGCAAATCAGCGCGCGGGCGGCGGCAATGAGGCCGGTCTTGAGGTCCGGTCGTGCGCTGAAAACAGGTTATCAAGGCGGATATTCGTGTCAGCGACCGACAACCAGCCGACCATTGAAGCGCCACGGCCAACGCCGCGGCGCCGGCTCGGCCTGTCCGGCAAGCTGCTGCTGCTCACCATCCCCCTCGTCATGATCGCCGGCCTGATGATCTATGTGCCCGCGATCGCGAACTTCCGCATCAATCGCCTGAACGACCGCATCGCCGCGGCAAGCACCGCCGCGCTGGTGCTGGACGCGGCGCCATCAGGTATGGTCCCGGATTCGCTGGCGCGGGAAATTCTGAAGAGCGTCGGCGCCCGCGCGGTCGCCATCAAGATGGGTCAGCAGCGGCGCCTGCTCGCCAGCGCCGACCTGCCGGCGGCGATCGACCATGACATCGACATGCGGACCATCACGGTCTGGTCGGCGATCGTCGATTCCATCGAAACCATGCTGGAGACCGGCAACCATGTGATCCGCGTGGTGGGACCGGCACCCGGTGGCGGGCAATTCATCGAGGTCGTGGTCGACGAGGCGCCGCTGCGTCAGGCGATGTACCGCTTTTCGCGTAACACGCTGCTGGTTTCATTGGCGATCGCGATGCTGACGGCCGCGCTGGTTTATTTCGCCATGCATCATCTGTTCGTGCGGCCGATGCGGCGGCTGACCGCGAGCCTGGTCGGTTTCCACGAAAACCCGGAAAGTTCGGCACGCATCATCGTGCCGAGCGGGCGCGGCGACGAGATCGGCGTGGCGGAGCGCGAATTGTCCGACATGCAGCGCGACCTCGTTTCGATGCTGCATCAGAAGAGCCGGCTCGCCGCCCTCGGGCTCGCGGTCTCCAAGATCAACCATGATCTGCGTAATCTTCTCGCGTCGTCGCAACTGCTCTCGGACCAGCTTGCGAGTGTGCCCGATCCGCGGGTGCAGCGCTTTGCACCAAAACTGATGCGCTCGCTGGAGCGCGCCATCGACTTCTGCCAGTCGACGCTTTCCTACGGCCGCGTGCAGGAAGCCGCTCCGGACCGCCGCATGATCCTGGTCGAGCCTGTCGTGGCCGAGGTGCGCGAATCCGCGGGGCTTGCCGCCGACGCCTCGATCGCCTGGATCAGCGCGATCGAACGCGGGCTCGCCGTCGACGCCGATCCCGATCAGATGTTCCGCGTGCTGCTCAATCTGGTGCGCAATGCGGCACAGGCGCTGGAAAGCCGGCCGAAGGGCGACGCGGCCGCCTTGCAGATTCGAATCACCGGCCGTCGCGAAGGCGCGGTTGCCATCATCGAGGTGTCCGACACCGGCCCGGGCGTCCCGGCGCGGGCGCGCGAGCATTTGTTCGAGGCGTTCCAGACCTCCGGCCGGCCCGGCGGCAGCGGCCTTGGCCTTGCGATTGCCGCCGAACTGGTCCGCGCCCATGGCGGCGACATCCATCTGGTCGAAGGCACCATCGGCGCCACCTTCCGGATTTCGATTCCGGACCGCCCGGTGGAACTGCAAAGCGTCCGCAACGAGCGGGCACGGGCGTAAATCACCTATCTCCACGTCATTCCGGGGCGCGCCCCTTGGCGCGAACCCGGAATCTCGGGCTATTGCATCCGGATTCCGGGTTCATCGCTTCGCGATGCCCCGGAATGACTGTCATTCATGCCCGGATTGGCCCTTGGAAGGGTGTTTCCGGCGCTTGCCAATCCGGGCCGGAGCGGGTAGCTAAAGCGCTCTTTCGCGACGTTTCCGAACCACTCTCGGATGCATCGGGGCGACCAGCCCACGATGTCTAGCGAAAAATGCGCCCGTAGCTCAGCTGGATAGAGCACTAGACTACGAATCTAGGGGTCAGGAGTTCGAATCTCTTCGGGCGCGCCATTTCGAAATACGCCACCGACGCCGAAACTCGCCGTTCTCCCGATGCAAGCCGCCGAGTTGCATCCGCTGACCGCGCGGTCTCACAATCTCAATGTATTGCGATGACGGGTTAAGTGCACCGCAACCCCGCCTCCGCAGTCCGTGACCTGCCATGCCCGCTCTCGCCTAAACTCCTTCGTAGAACTGGCGATTGCCCCGCCAACGCCGCGTGGCCCAGCGAAGCCGACCGAAAAGCGAGGTCGGCGTTTGCTTTCCGAGGTAAGACGTGTCGGCGGCCAGCAGCTTGCGCGCGTCCATGTAGGCCGCGGTGTTTCCGTACAGCGCCTCGATATGCGCCAGCTCGTCGAGGGCGCCGAGGTCGCGTTGCGACGACGCCGTCAGCGGCGGCAGGGTGTAGTAGTGGCGGATCGGGTAGTTGCCTTCGCTGGCGTCGCGCCACTCGGCCTGGGTCCGATGCCGGGGCGCGAAGCCGAGCCGCTGCGCGATCTCGTTCAGGTGCCGTTCGGTCGCCTCGTTGCCGGGTGCGACGGCGGGCTCGCGGCCGATGAACGGGCCCAGCAGCGATCTTGGCAGCGTCATCCAGGCCGGCCGCCGCGCGAGGCGGCGCGCCCGGACAGCGTCTGCGTAGTGATGCACGCTGTGGAGGACTTCGAACCGGTTGAGTGCGAGCTCGCTGCGGCGGTAGAAGCCTCTGTCGATGTTTGCCGTAATGCTTTGGAGATGACCCAGGTCGCCCTTGAACTCGCTGTCGCCGGCGTACCACCCGGGCTCGCAAGCCCAGAAGATCCAGGCGGCGATGGCGATATCGCAGTCCGGATCATCAATCACGCGCTGCCTCAGCGACTCCCCCCGTCCCAGACCGAGCTCTTCAAAAACATGAGCCACGTGCCCTGGGGCTGCGAGGGTAGCCACACCTCGACCTCGGCGCGGTAGTCCCGCCACTCGGACTGGGACCCGTCTCTATTGGTCTCATAGATGACCGGGATTGTGCTTGTTTCAGCCATGGCCCACCTGCTTCCGAAGCGGTTGCGAAGGCTGAAGCCTAGCAAGCCGGGATTACGAAACGGTTGGCGCCTACGGGGACAGGACGCTCGCTTAGCTGGACGGCGACGGTCGGGCGATCCCGAAAAGACAAGGCCCGGAGATTTTAATCAATTGGTGAGCGCCGCTGCCTTCTCGGGTTGCCGTGATCCACGTCACAACGCCATTCTCCTTCGTCAGCCATTGTCAACGCATGTCAACTGGCGCGTGGAGCGCTGCACCCCGGAGCGCGACCATGAAGACTGCAAATGAAGAACTGACGTTCGACCGGCTCGATCAGGTAAGCGGCGGATACAGAGACCCACGTTGGCTGCTAGGGCGCGTTTGGGCCGACGCGACACCGGCAAGATACCTTCCGCCGAACAAAAACAATGATGTGCGACCATTCTTGACGTGAGGCTACAACCCGGCGCAAGAGCGCGGGGAAGTGGCGACCGTAGGTCACTACGCCGGACTGAAGAATCCGGCGGTTGTCATTGCTATTGCAATCCACCACAGCACACGAAACCACCTCCTCGCATAGAGGTGAGTAAATGCGTATGGGCACTCCGCCGCGCCTGCCAATAGAAAAATCACGATTTGCCCTCCGCGTCGTGGCGACTTGTGCGCCGTCAATCTGGAGCGAGCATGCCGTGCGGCAATTCCAACCGCTGTGATGGTGGTCACATTTCAACTCAGGCCGTCATAGCAACCCGGCAACCAACCCATTGATACGCAATAGCCACGCAGTAATGGGTTTTGCTGAAAAACCGCCGGCTAAGGACGCTGATCCCCGGTGAGGTCGCGTACCTGATGCACCGTTGCCGCATTGCGCCGGTATATCTCCAGCAGACCGCGAATCGTCAGGTCGGGATCGAAATGGTCGATCGCCTTGGTGGCGCCGGAGAACAGCGATGCGACGCCGCCGGTGGCGATGACCGTCATGGCTTCGTTCCGCTCAGCCTTGATGCGTGTGATCATACCCTCGATGAGGGCAACGTGACCCCAGAAAATACCAGACTGCATGGCGCTAACCGTGTCGTCGCCGATCACCCGTCGTGGTCTTTGCAGCGCGATTCTGGGAAGCTTCGCTGCAGCCGCATGCAAGGCTTCCATCGACAAATGGACACCTGGCGCGATCACGCCGCCCTCGAAGCCGCCATCACTCCCGATCACGTCGAGCGTGATGGCCGTGCCGCTATCGACGATGATCAAGGGTCCGGAAAAGAGCACGAGCGCGCCGAGCGCATTGACCAGTCGGTCCGATCCGACCTCCGAGGGCTTGAGGGTCCGCACCGGGATGCCGAGTTCGGTATTCTCGCCGATGATCAGTGGCTCGACGTGCAGGTAACGACGCGACAGGTTCCGCAGGTTGAAGATCGACTGCGGCACGACGCTCGAGATCACACAGGCATTCAAAAGACCGAGCTCAAGTTTGTGCATCGCCATCAACTGCGACAGCCACACGGCGTATTCATCGGCTGTGCGGCTGGGCTCGGTAGCCGATCGCCATTGGGCGATCCAATGGTCGCCGTCGTGAACCGCGAACAGGCTGTTGGTGTTTCCCTGCTCAATAGCCAGAAGCATCGATCAAGTCCTGCGTTGCTGCTTCACACGGCTGTAGATATTACGCCGTATCTGCGTCCGCGTCCGGCATCGCGGAACGTCGTGGCTTTGCGCCCACGCCGTGTTCCGTATGCAGACACTCGCACGCGCAAGATCGCAGGAATGCGCAAGATTATCAATTGGAGCCTATGGAAGGCCCGGCTTCATAGCGCCACGGCGAAGCAAAGGTGTCCATCTTGATCGGGTTAATCCCCAAGCTCGAACGGCCATCACCCGCCGAGGCCGACCATCTCGTCCGCTTTTTTGCACCATTCGTTGTCGAATCGCGCCGGCAGCTCCCTCGCCGCTGCCTGCGACAGCATGCGCCTTAGTGTTCCGGCCTCAACCTTCTTCGTCCATCACGCGAAGCTTTTCGACCCGTCGGCGGAAATCTTCATCGGTTGAAAACTCGGCGGAAAGGTAGGATGTGATCAGGTCGATGGCGAGCCAGGCGCCGACGATCTGGGCGCCGATGCACATGACATTGACGTCGTCATGCTCCACGCATTGATGCGCCGAGTGAATGTCGTGACAAACCGCGGCGCGGTTGCCCTTCATCTTGTTTGCGGCAATCGAGGCGCCGACGCCGGTGCCGCACACCATGATGCCGCGCGCGACTTCGCCTGACGTGACCTTCTTTGCCACGGCGCGCGCGATATCGGGAAAATCCACCGGCTTCTCGTCATGGGAGCCGACGTCGGCGACCTCGTGGCCGAGGCTGCGGATATGGTCGATGACGGCCTGTTTGAGCGGCCAGCCGGCGTGGTCGGATCCGATGACGAGGCGCATGCAATTTCCTTTTTCGATTTTCTTCGATTTTCTTCGATTTTTTTTGAATTTTTCTTGGGACCGTGACGGCCGCTGCCGACCGTCACGGTTCTGCTTCGTTCAGCCACGCATATCGGCTGGCAGCTCGACCCCGTGGAACTTCTTGTAGATGGCGTTGAGCTTGCCGTTCTTGACGTTTTCGGTGACCCAGGCGTTGAGCTTCTCCAGGAGCCGCGTCTCGCCCTTCTTGAGGCCGATGGCGAGGTCGAAGCTGGCAAGCGGGATCTTGGACTCGAAGATGCGAGCCGGATTCTTGACGCCGATCTGGTTGATGATCGTGGCAGACGAGCCGACGCAATCGACCTGACCGGAGACAGCCGCCGTCACCCCGGTGGCATCGTCGTCATAGCGCGCAATCTTCAGTTCCTTGTCTTTCATGTTCGACAGCATCGTATCCTGCGTGGTGCCGCGCGAGACGCCCACGGTCTTGTCCTTCAGGTCCGGCCAATCCTTCACGTTCAACGACTTCAGGCAGCCAATATCCGATTGCAGCGTTGCATAGCGGTTGGTGAAGTCGATTACCTTGGCCCGATCAGGCGTGACCGACAATGTCGAGATGATGATGTCGGCCTTGCCGGTATTCACATTGGGAATTCGGGTCGCGCCGGTCGTCTGGATGAATTCCAGTTCAAGTCCCCAATCCTTGGCCAGCAACTGGGCAACCTCGACGTCGGAGCCGGTGGGTTTCATGGTGCCGTCCATCATGCCGGACGGCGGAATCGCGAGGTCGGTCGAAATCCGGATCTTCTTGGCCTTCGTGATGTCGTCGAGCAGGTCCGCGAAAGCCGGCTTGGCTGCCATCGCGAGAAGGCAACAGGCCGAGACGGCCGCGCACAGAAGTTTTTTGCTTTTCATCATTTGTTTTCCTCTCCGGTTATGATTTCAGATTGCCCGTGCCGACGAATTGAGTGAGCTCGGGGGTGGTTGGCGACGTCAGGATCGAGGCAGGTCCGGTTTCATGGACCTTGCCGCGATGCATGAAGACGATCCGGTCGGCGATGCCTTTCGCAAAACCCATTTCGTGCGTGACCATCACCATGGTCATGCCGTCCGCCGCCAATTGCTCGATCACCTTCAGCACTTCACCAGTCAGCTCGGGATCGAGCGCCGACGTGATCTCGTCGAACAGCATGACCTTGGGCTGCATGGCCAGCGAACGGGCGATTGCAGCGCGCTGCTGCTGGCCGCCGGAGAGCTGCTCGGGATAGGCGTGAAGCTTCTCTTCCAGCCCGACCTGCGCCAGCACTTTCCGCGCCAGTTCCTTGGCCTGCGCCGCGGCCATTCGCTTCACCGAGCACGGTGCAAGCGCAATGTTCTGCTCGATCGTGAGGTGGGGAAATAAGTTGTAGCTCTGGAAGACGATGCCGACATCCTGGCGCAAGGCCCTGAGATCGACGTTCGGAGAATCGACCCGGTGTCCACAGACGACGATCTCGCCGCTGTCGACCTTTCGAAACGATCGATGCAGCGCAAGGCGGTGCTCTTGCCGGAGCCGGACCGATCGATGATGGCGAGAACTTCGCCGCGCTCCACGGCGAAGCTGACGCCGTCGAGCACCTTGAGCGTGCCATAACTCTTCTGCACGTCGCGGAGCGACACGATCGGCGTGGTGGGAGAGGCGTTCTGCTGCATATCAGGCCGGGGCAAGGGTTAATCTGCCACGCCCCATGCGCCGTTCCAGCCTTTGGCTGAGCAGCGACAGGGGATAGCACATGGCGAAATAGACGACGGCGATGATCGCGTAGACCATGAACGGCTCGAACAGCGAGTTGTTGACGATCTGTCCGGAGCGCATCAGCTCGACAAAGCCGACCACCGAGGCCAGCGAGGTGTTCTTGACGATCTGCACCATGAAGCCGACGGTCGGCGGCGTCGCAATACGGACAGCCTGCGGCAGGATCACCTTGATCATCCGCTGCGTCCGGCTCAGGGCCAGACCTTCGGCGGCCTCCCATTGCGGCTTCGGCACGGATTCGATGCAGCCGCGCCATATTTCGCCGAGATAGGCGGCAACATAGAGCGTCAGGGAAGCACCAGCGGCGGCGAGCGGCGACACGCTGAAGCCGATCGCCGCGAGCCCGAAATAGCCGAGGAACAGGATGACCAGCAGCGGCGTGCCCTGGATCAGCTGCACATAGGCGCCGCTGGCGATGCGCACCGACTTGAGCGGAGAAATGCGAGCGAGCGCGATCACGAAGCCGGCGATGCCGCCACCCACCAGCGCGATCATCGAAAGGCCGATGGTCCACAGCGCGCCATGGCCGAGGAAGAACAGATGGTTGATGTTGAGATGTCCGCCCATGCTTACCTCACAGCGGCGTGCCGAGCCGTCGCCGGCGCGGAAACAGCACGAGGCCAAGCCCCCAGAATCCTGCACGCATCACCAGCGACAGGATGATGTAGAGGACGGCGATGATGATGTAAGTCTCGAAGGCCCGGTAGGTATCCGACTGGATGTAGTTGGCGACCGCCGTCAGCTCTTCGGCGGAGATCTGCGAACAGACCGAGGAGGCCAGCATCAGCAGCACGAACTGGCTTGTCAGCGCCGGATAGACCCGCTCGACTGCGGGCAACAGGATGATGTGCCAGTAGATCTGGAAGCGCGACAGCGCGAGTCCTTCGGCCGCCTCGATTTGTCCGCGCGGGATCGCCTCGAATCCGGCGCGCATGATTTCGGCGGTGTAGGCGCCGACATTGATCGTCAGCGCCGCCACTGCGACGGTGAAGGCGGAGAGTTTCAGCCCGAGGCTCGCGAGCCCGAAATAGACCAGGAAGATCTGCACCAGCAGCGGCGTGTTGCGGATCGCCTCGACATAGATCTTGCAGGCGCGCGCAATCACGGCGCGGTGCGCGCCGCGGCCGACCGCCGCGAGCGTGCCGAGCAGGGCGCCGAACACGGTCGCGAACAACGCGAGTTCCAGCGTGAGGACGGCGCCGCCGAGAAAACTCGGCCATCGCTCCAATACTGCGGGAAAGTCGAGTTGGATGCCCATTGCGACCGGATCAGCCTGTAATCTGGTTGGTCATGCGGTCATAGACGCGGAACAGCGCCTGGTTGCCGTTGGCGCCTTCGCCATGCGCCCGCGCATCGACATACTGGCTGGTGACGAGCGCGGTGCCGGGCAATGGCACATTCAGCGCCTGGGCGTGTTCCTGCACCAGGCGCAGGTCCTTGAACATAAGATCGATGCGGAAGCCGGCGCCGACATGGCCCTCGATCATTTGGGGCCCCAGCTTGTCGAGCATCCATGATCCGGCTGCGCCGCCCAGCAGCACCTCGCGTAGCAAATTGAGGTCGACGCCCGACGCACGTCCCAGCGCCAGCGCTTCACAGATCGCCTGGATATTGATGCCGCAAACGAGCTGATTGCACAGCTTGACGGTCTGGCCGGCACCGCTGGCGCCGACATGGGTGATGGTGGTGCCCATGGCCCGGAAAAACGGCTCGGCCTTGGCAAATGCCTCGGCTTCGCCGCCCGCCATGATCGACAGCGTGGCGTTCTTGGCGCCGAGTGGTCCGCCGGAGACCGGCGCGTCGATGAAGCTGACATTCGCCTGCTGTTTGAGGTCGGCATGGATGCGGCGGACAGCAACCGGAGAGATCGTGCTCATATCGACGATCAGTCTGCCGGGCGGAGGCGACTGCAACAGGCCATGCTGGCCATAGACCACCGCTTCGACATGAGGCGTGTCCGGCAGCATGGTGATGACGATATCGGCGTCACGCGCGGCATCGGCCGGATTCTCGGCGCGTGCCGCACCTTCTTTGGCGATATCGGTGATGGCGGCTTCGTTGAGATCGAAGGCACGAACGGCGTGTCCTGTCTTCAGCAGGTTAAGCACCATTTCCCGGCCCATCGTTCCGATGCCGATGAAGCCGACGCTCCCGTTACCATTCCGTCCCATTTGTACGCTCTTCTTTTTGTTTTACTGGTCGAGTTGCCGTCAGCGCGAGGCCCTGCGGTTATCGGTCTCGCCGACGATGGCGCGCCTTCGGTATTCATTGCCGATTTCAAAATGCCTTCGCAGCGTCGCATCGGCGCGGTCGGGATCGCGGGCGACGACGGCATCGAAGATGCGCCGGTGATCGTCGATCAGGTACGTCTTCATCGAAGGGAACGCCTGCACGAGCTCGTGGCGGCTGCGATGGGTGTGCGTCAACAAGCCCGCCATCGAATTATGCAGAACGGCCAGCGTTTCCGAATGCGACGCCATAACGATGGTGCGATGGAATTCGAAGTCGGCCACGCCGCCGGCGTCGGCCTCGTCGATCGTTTCAGCGATCCTCGCGAGCGCGGCCTGCAGTCGTTCGAAATCGGCGATGTCGGCGCGCTCGCAGGCGAGGCGGATCGCCTGGCATTCGATCGCGACGCGCGCCTGCATCACGTCATCCGGCATGTCCGCCTGCTGGGCGAACGCAAAGATGAAGAAGTCATTGAGGACCGACACATCCGGTCGCGTCACCACGGTGCCGATGCGATCCCGGATCTCGACGATCCCAAGCATCGTGAGTGCCCGCAGGGCCTCGCGGACGAGCGGCCGACTTACACCTAGCTGGCTTGCGAGATCGCGCTCGGAAATCAGCCGATCGCCGGGTTTCAGCGAGCCGGCGAGTAGCCGGTCGCGCAAGAAGGCAAATACCTTCTCGAAACCCCTCTCACCTTCGGCCGCCCGCTTGAGCTCCATCCCGACTTCCTGTTGATCTTACCTTGGTAAGACCAGTAGGATGACCAGAAAAAGCCGTCAAGTCTTTTGACCGGGATCGTTCGCCTCGCTGCCGGCTGATTGGCACATGTGAAAATCCTGCGTTCTGGGCGGGTCGCCGCCGTCACCATGGCGGCCATTCGAATCGCCGCCCAATCAATCTCGCTGCCAATCGCGCGCGGGCCGCCAGAACGACTGGCTTGCCTCGTAGCCGACAGTGCCGGGATCGAGGCCGATGTCGCGCAGCATCCGCTCGTCGAGGCTGGCGAGTTCGCGGCGCGCCTTGCGGCGGCGGTGCCACTCGCGCAGCGTCGCGACGATCAAGTCCAGGATCGGGCTCCAGCCCGCGCGCGACGCCACGACCGGGTGAGAGGGAACCGCGACCGCTGGCTCTCGCCTGACCGATGTCCGCGGGCTCGAACGTTGCGCCGGTATCCGGTCTAGAAGTTGGGGCGCGGTGATCGGCTGACGGCGCTCTGACAATAATGTCGACATGATCGTCTCCTTTTCCAGCTCTCTGCGTTGCGGCCATTTGAAAGAAATACCACTGTTATTTCAGTGCGTTCTCTTGTGGTTCGCCGACTCATAACGGCGTCGGCGATTGCTATCCTGATTATGCGCCGCCATACCTGACAGCGAGTGTCAGGTATTTCTGCTAGACTGTGAAAATGCGCGCGAGCCGGCTGTTGTCGATCCTGTTGTTGTTGCAAGCCCGCGGCCGGATGACGGCCGAGGAGCTGGCGACCGAGTTCGAGGTTTCGGTTCGCACCATCTATCGCGACGTCGATCAGCTCAGCGCCGCGGATGTGCCGATCTATGCGGATCGCGGCCCGAGCGGTGGATTTCAGTTGCTCGACGGCTACCGCACCAAGCACACCGGCCTTTCGCCCGCCGAGGCCGAGACGTTGTCGCTCGCCGGCCTGCCGGGACCCGCAGCGCAACTCGGGCTCGCCGACGTGCTCACGGCGGCCCAACTGAAATTGAGCGCGGCATTGCCCGAACGGGCGCGCGCGAACGCAGGCCGCGTCGCCGCGCGATTCCATCTCGATCCCGTTGGCTGGTTCCGCAGTGCCGATGACGCAAGGCTGCTGCCGGCCATCGCCAATGCGGTGTGGAACGAGAAATGCCTCGACGTGCACTACCGGCGCGCCGAGGGCGCGGTCGAGCGCCGGCTGCAGCCGCTCGGTCTCGTGCTCAAGGCGGGCATCTGGTATCTCGTCGCGCAGGCCGGCGATCAGGCGCGCACCTATCGCGTCTCCAACTTCATCGACCTCGCCGTGACCGAGGAGTCGTTCGAACGGCGGAAGGGTTTCGACCTGACGCGCTACTGGGTCACCTCATCACGCGCGTTCGAGACCAGCGTCTACCATTCCAACGCCACGCTGCGCGTGACCGCGCGCGGCCTCGCCAAGCTCGACGTTCTCGGCTCACGCGTCGCTCAGGCGGCCGCCGAGACGGCAACGCCGGCGGATGCCGACGGACGGGTCAGCGTCACGATCCCGATCGAATCGATCGAACGGGCCGCGACCGGTCTGATCGCGCTCGGCGCCGACGTCGAGGTTGTCGACCCCGCGGAACTGCGCGAGCGACTCGTCACGACGGTGCAGGAACTCGTCCGCCTGTACGCCTGTACGCACCCGCGCAGCTGACGGAGCGCCGTCCGCGACAGCGCAAGCGGCGCTGAAGGCCGAACTTCTCGCACTCGGGCTTGATGCGCGCCGCAACGGCAACGCCTCAATTCGGTGTCGCCACGATATCGAAATTTTTCATGATTGGCTGGCAGGGTGCCTTCGCCGTCTTCTCGCACCCTTCCAAAGCAGCCTTCTGGGAAGGCTCAATTCCGCTGGTGCTGGCCGAGTAATTCAGGACGCCGCCCGGCGAACGCACCAGCACCTTTGGTGTATAGAGCGAGAAGTAGCCTTCGAGCCATTGTCGACGGTTCGCCGTGATGTTGTATCGCTGCATCAGGGTATCGACCTGCTGCGCACTCCATGTCGGCAGGCTTTGCGCCCGCAGGAAGGGGTCGAGCGCCGCGAGCCAGTGCTGCCGCCCTGCCGGAAGTTCGAACACATTGTGTCCGTCGCCCGGTTGCAGGGATGAAACCATTTTCAGCGTGGCGACGCCACCTTGCGCGACGTAGGCGGCGTAGGTTTTGCGTGCGGCGTCGGGCCCGAAATTGCTGTCGTTCTCCGAATAGACCCACAGCGTCGGCGTCTTGGTCCGGCTGCCGAAAGATGCGAGGGCTGCGATCGGCATCTCCTGCGGACAGGAGAGTTCGCCCTGGGTGTCGGTGATGCGCATCGCGCCGGCGAAATTCACCGCCGCCTTGAGCCCCGGGGGATTGCGTGCCGCGAGCGCGAGTACGGCGCCGCCTCCGACGGAGGCGCCAAGCGCTATCATCTGTGCGGCGTCCGCATCGGCGCGTCCGGCCACGACACGCAGCGCACGCTCCAAATCGTCGGATTCCAACGCGAAGTAGCGGCGCAGGTCGGCGTCATTGCATTTGGCATAGGCGGCATTGGCGGGCTGGCCCGGTGTCCCGCCTGACACGCCGTAACCTCGCCGCACTACCGCGACGGCGAGATAGCCGCGATAGGCGAGGTCGCGGGCCTGAGGCGACATCAACGCGGCGCGCATTTTCACAAGCTCGGATGGCAGCCGTGGCTTGCCATGCGTGAGCAACGCGACCGGCAGCCGTCCCTTCGCGGCGGCGAGCCGCACGATCAGGGCTTCCAGCCGGTAGTTTCCTTCAGGTGCGCGAATATCGAGAAAGGTGGTCTCTTCCAGCAGGGCCGGGTGGTCCGTTGGCGAGGCTTGCGTCCGGCCGGGTGTGGAAATTGCCATGGACGTCATCAGCGTCACGGCCGCCGCGATCGCAGAAACGGATCTCATCGTCGGACCTCCGCAAAAGACACTGCGCTGCTTGTCCTGCCCGCAATCTATCACGGCTGCGACGCAGCAGGGGTACCCTTCGCCACGGCATCGGGACGAATCTCGCCATCCCGTTTTCCAGGTCTTCCTGTTCCCCACGTAACAGCCGGCCGGTTTGCACCATGGCATCGTCACGCCATCAAAGCCGGGCAGTGGGCCGCGGCCGATGACAAACGGGAGTGACGACGATGGCAAAGCTTGTTGGAAACTGGTTCATGTCGAATTTCCTCAACGGCACGGACGCGAGTGACGAAATCACCGGAATGGGTTTCCGCGACATTCTGCATGGCAATGGCGGTGCGGATACGATCCATGGCGGCGGCGGCGACGACGAAATTTTTGGCGACGCGGGTGACGACAAGCTGTTCGGCGATGAAGGCGATGATATGCTGCGCGGCGGTGCAGACGACGATACGCTCGACGGAGGCAAGGGCGACGATGTCCTGTACGGCAACGGCGATCAGGACACCTTCATCGACGTCCGCGGCAACAACACCTTCGAGGGCGGAAGCGGGTTCGATACCGCCGATTATTCGGGCTTCACCGGGGGGCACGTCAAGGTCACGCTGGCTGATGCCGGGTCGGTGGGCTTCACGCTCCGCGAAGACTTCATCGCGCAAGGAAACGGTGGCCACTACGAGCTGGACAGCTACGACTATTTGTATTCGATCGAAAGGGTGGTCGGAACGTACGGTGACGACGAGATCATCGGCAACAATTCGGCGAATGTGTTGCGTGGCGGCGCCGGCCAGGATGTGCTGACGGGCGGTGGCGGAGGCGACACCTTCCAGTTTCTCGCGGGTGATCTGTCGCAGAACTCAGGCGAGCGCATTACCGATTTCGATACCCTCGATTGGATCGATTTGTCGGCCATCGACGCGCAAACCAACGTCAACGGCAACAACGCGTTTCACGTCATCACTGGCCCTGGCGGTTTCACCGGCGCGAGTGGCGAGTTGCTGATCCGAAGCCTGGGAAATGGCAACTTCAACGTCTTCGGAGATACCGACGGCAATGGCTCCGCCGATTTCAGCTTCGCAGTCCATGAAATGACAGCGGGTGCGTTCAACGCCAACGACTTCCTGCTCTGAGAACGAAACTGCGTCATTCGGTGCGGACGGCCACGGTCGTCCGCACCATCAGCGTTTTTTAGGCATCTCTGGCCAAACGTCGGCAGACAAACTATCGTCGCGGCATGTCAGCCATCAAGCGCGTCCACGCCGATCGATGTTGTGGCGCCATCATCGACTATCAGGATTTCTTTCTGGCGCAGCTCGAGCCGCGTCACCGCTCTCGCCTGCGCAAAAACATGCGCTACTTTGCGCGCCTTCTGGCGTACATGCGCATCCCGACGGTCGTCACGCTCGAGCGGCCAATCTACCGAAAGGGCGCCGTGCCGCAGGATGTCAAGGCGCCACTCGGCAGCGCCACGAAGGTTTTCGAGAAGGACTTCTTCGATCTCACCAAGGAGAAACCGATCCGGGCCCATCTGAAGCGGCTGAAGAAGACGCAAATCATCGTTGCGGGGTGCGAGACCGATGTCTGCGTCCTGCAATCCTGCCTCGGTCTTCTCGAACTGGGCTTCGAGGTTTTCGCGGTCGAGGAATTGCTGTTTTCGTCGGCGCGCAACGTCGATGCCGCGCTGGCCAGGCTGAGGTCCCAGGGCGTGACCATCGTGTCCTACAAGACGCTCTATTTCGAACTGATCGAGGCTGTGGCAGGTGGGCCGCATGCCGAAAAGATGCTCGCGGCATTCGGCGAATTTCCCGACGATCTTCCGGAACAGGCGGTATCCTGACGTCGAGGCGTTCCCGCGGGGCGTGAGCCGCATCAATCTGCGACAATTGTAGGCGCGCGATGCGTCCGAAGGCTATCGTGCATGCGCTGCGATGATTGGCATTTGCGGCTCCCGAACCTATAGTCGTGCGGTCCACGGCGCGAGAACCATCGGCCCATGCGAGTTACCATCATTACCGGCGGCGGGTCCGGGATCGGCGCCGCGGTCGCGCGGCGGTTGGCGGCAAGCGATCAATGCCTGATGTTGCATGGACAAGGCACGGACGCTGCCGGGATCGAGCGGCTGAAAGCGGTTGCGGCGGACTGTCAGCGCGCCGGCGCCCGGGTCGAGTGGCGGAGCGGCGATCTGGCGGCGGCCGGGACGGCATCCGAACTTGTGGCGGCGACGCGCGCCGCGTTCGGCGCCGTCGATGCGATCGTGCACGCGGCGGGCTTTGCCGACAAACGCCATTTTTCGCAATTGCCGCGCGAGGGACTGGAGCGGGCGTTTGCGGTGATGGCGGCATCGTTCCACGAACTTGCGGCCACAGCGATGCCTGATATCACGCGAAGCGCGCAGGGGCGCGTCGTCGCCGTCAGCAGTTTCGCCGCGCACCGCTTCACGCCCGATTTGAGCTATCCGGGCTCGGGCGCCGCCAAGGCCGCGCTCGAGGCGCTGGTGCGCTGTCTTGCCATCGAACTTGCGCCGTCCGGGGCGACGGCCAACATCGTTGCGCCCGGCTTTACGCGCAAGGATTCCGGGCTGTTCGGCGCGCTCGACTCGCAAGCCTGGCAGTCGGCTGCCAAAGCCAATCCGATGGCGCGGCTGGCCGAACCCGATGAGGTGGCGGCGGTGGTTGCGTTCCTGCTGTCGCCGGAAGCCTCGCATGTGACTGGCGCGCTGTTGCCGGTCGATGGCGGGCTGACTTTGATGTGATGCGAAATTCCATGGTGGTGAAATAGATGTCAGACAAGAAAATGGATGTGGTTGTACTCGGCGCGGGCATCGTCGGCGTGTCGGTGGCCTATGCCGCACGGCAACAGGGCTTGTCGGTCGTGCTCGTCGACCGGCGCGAGCCGGGCAGCGAGACCTCCTACGGCAACGCCGGCATTCTCTCCAGCGGTTCGATATCGCCGCTCAACAATCCGTCGCTCTGGAGCGCGCTGCCGAAATATCTGACCAACCGGCATGCGGCGCTGCGCTGGAATATCGGCTGGTCGCTTCGCAATGCGGATTGGGTGATCCGGTTTCTGGCCAATGCAATCCCGTCTCACACCAAACCGCGCGCGGCGGCGCTGCACGGCTTGATCGGCGCATCGCTGAAACTGCATCAGGACTGGATCGTGAAGGCGGGCGCAGCCAATCGCATCCGCGAGACCGGCTGGCTGAAAGCGTGGCGCAGCGACGCCGTCGAAGCGGCGATGCGGGAGCAGGCGCTGCTGACCGAATTTGGTATCGAAAGCCAGCTGCTCGATCGACAGGCGATTTCCGCGCTTGAGCCGAACATTCTGCCGGTCTACAAGGTCGGGCTGCTGCATTCGCAGACCGCCTCGGTCGATTCGCCGGGTTCAGTAGTCAAGGCCTACGCGAACATGTTCGCTGGCGCCGGCGGCGAGATCCGCCAGTCCGATATCAAGTCGATCGTGCCTGGCGACGAGGGTTGGCGCGTGGTGCTCGACGATGCCACGCTGTTGGCGCGCCATGTCGTGGTCGCGCTCGGTCCCTGGTCGGCGGACATTTTGCGGCCGCTCGGCTATCGCGTTCCGCTGGCGTTCGAGCGTGGCTATCATCGCGAATTCAAACCGAACCCGGCACGTTCATTGCAACGTCCGATCCATGATGCCGACGGCAGTTTTCTGATGACCCCGATGGAGCAGGGCATTCGCGTCACCTCCGGCGTCGAACTGACAGACCGCGATGCGCCCTCGTCCTTTGCCCAGATCGATGCGGTGGAGCCGATGGCCCGCGAGGTGGTCGAATTCGGCGAGCAGGTCGGCGATACCTGGCGCGGGGCGCGGCCGACGCTGCCGGATAGTTTGCCGATGATCGGCCCGGCGCCGCGGCATGCCGGGCTGTGGCTGGCGTTCGGCAACCAGCATATCGGTTTCACCACGGGTCCCGCGACCGGTGCCGCGATCGCCGCCATGATCAAGGGAATGCCGCCGCCGTTCGATGTCACAGCATTCGCGCCGAGCCGCTACATCTGATGGCGGGTCAGCGGCAAGCAGGTGTTTTCCCGTAACCCGGAGCCGCCATGCCCTACGTTTGGGATTTCGCGATCCTCGGCAAATACAGCCATCTGTTCTGGCTCGGGCTCGGCTGGACCATGGCCTATACGATCGGCACCATCGTGCTTGGGACCTTGATCGGCCTGGTCGTCGGCATTCTTCGGCTGCGGCGCCTGCCGGTCATCGATTGGCTTCTACTCGCTTACATCGAACTGTTCCGCTGCACGCCGCTGCTGGTGCAGATCATCTGGTTCTACTACGCGCTGCCTGTGGTGCTCGGGGTCAACATCCCGGCCCATGTCGCCGCCATCAGCGTGCTCTCGCTCTATGGCGGCGCCTTCTACGCCGAAATCGTTCGTGGCAGCATCGAGAGCATCCATCGCGGTCAATGGGATTCGGCCCGGGCATTGGGCCTGCGGCCGTGGCATGTGCTGCGGCTGGTGATCATTCCGCAAGCGCTCAAGCCGATGCTGGCGCCTTATGTCAACCAGTCGATCACACAGTTGAAGAACACCTCGCTGGTATCCATAATTGCCGTGCCCGACCTCGTCTACAACGCAACCCTGATCAACGCCGACACCTACCGGCCGCTGGAAGTCTATACGATCGTGGCGCTGATCTACTTTGCGATCCTGTTTCCGGCCACGCTGGTCGCGCGCAGGTTCGAGCGCGGCCTGACCTACGACAAGACCTGACGGACGCGAAAGCCGCGTCAGATATCGAGTTTGTCAGATATTGAGCTCGACCGGCACGTCTTCCGGCTTCACGCCGCTCAGCGACAGTCCCTTGACGAACCATTCGCGCATCTGCCCGATGCCGCGGTTGTATTCGACCCACACCGCGAGGAAATCGCGCCAGCGCTTGTCGGACTCGCGCCGCACCGCCATGCTGCTGGGGATCGCGACCGACGGGGTCTGCAGGATCTTGTAGGTGCCCAGATTCGGGTTCTTGGCAATCGCGGTCAGGCCAAGCACCAGCGCATTGACCACGCAATCGACCCGGCCCGACGACATCTCCAACATGACCTCGTCGCGAGACTTCAGCGACTTGATCGTCGCATTGGGCGCGAAACGACGCGCGACGGTCTCGTTGGCGGAGCCGACGTCGACCGCAATGTTGACGCTGGGCTTGTTGATATCGGCCCAGGTCTTGGCTTCCAGACCCTTTTTGAGCATGGCGCCGAAGGGATGATGAAATACGGCGCCGCAAAAATCCACCACCAGCGCCCGCTGCGGCGTCGGATTGAGGGCAAAGCCGACGTCGATCTTGCCCGATTGCAGATCGAGGATCGAATTTCCATACGTTGATTCAATATATTCAAGCTTGACGTCGAGCAGCTTGGCGATGTCGTTGGCCATCTCGAGGCACATTCCGGACCAGTTGCCGGACGCCAGATCCTTGTTGAAGTAGGGCAGTTCGCCCGGCAGTACCGCGATGCGCAGCACCTTGGCGGCGCGGACGCGATCGAGCGTGTTCTCTGCCGCCTGTGCCGATGCCGGGGTGGTGACCGCGGCGGCCAGGGCTGCACCGCTGCCGATGGCAAGGGCGTAGCGCAGCGCTTCGCGGCGATCTTTGGAAATCTTGTCGCCGCAATTCTTGTCGCCTTCGGACTGGTTCATGGAAGCCTCCTGCACAAATTCAAACAAGCCTAGCGCCGGCATCGTGAGGCAGCAATAGCGGGTGCAGCAGCTGCCGTGTGCGATCCCGGCATACCTCGCTCAATGCGCGCCAGGACCGAAAATGTGCGAACGACTGGCTGGCGAGTCATTTCGTCAAGCTCGGTGTCGAATCGTCTGTCAATATCGACGACGTGTATCTCTAGAGCAGCGAGGGTTGCCGGGCGGCGGCGCGCGCTATTCGCTATTTGCTGGTGAATTATTCGCTGCATTGTGCGATGACGGCTGCGACACCGCATCGAGACCCGCCCCATCATGACCCCAGCCACCGTCACATCATCGCAAGTCCGCACGGCACTGTTGTTGCGCGATGAAATCGCGTTGCTCGATCTGCGCCATGAGGCGGCTTTCGCCACCGGCCATCCGCTGTTTGCCGCCAACATGGCGGCCGACCGTATCGCGCTCGAAGCCGAAGTGAGATTGCCGCGCAAGGACGCGCCGATCGTGGTTTACGATGCCGGGGAAGGCCTGGTCTCCGTGGCGGCGGATCGGTTCGCAGCGCTGGGGTACAGCAACGTCCGCGCACTCGAAGACGGGTTGCAGGGCTGGCAGGCGGCGGGCTTTGAATTGTTCCAGGACGTCAATTCCTACGCCAAGGCCTTCGGCGAACTGGTGGAGCATCGCCGCCACACCCCGTCGCTGGCGGCGGAAGAAGTCGCAAGCCTGATCGCGGCCAAGGCCAATATCAGGATTCTCGACGTTCGCCGGTTCGACGAATATGCGACCATGAATATCCCGGGCTCGATCAGCGTGCCCGGCGGCGAACTGGTGCTGCGCGCGCGCGAAGCCGCACCCGATCCCGACACCACCATCATCATCAATTGCGCCGGCCGCACCCGCTCGATCATCGGCACCCAGTCGCTGATCAACGCCGGCATCACAAATAAGGTCGCGGCGCTGCGCAACGGCACCATCGGCTGGACATTGGCACAGCAGGATCTCGAACATGGTGCCGGCAGGCGCGGCGCGATCGGTGCGTCCGAAGATGCGAAAGCCATTGCAAGTGACGTCGCCTATCGCGCCGGCGTACGGCGCTTGGGCGCGCAAGAAATGCGCGCGCTCGCGGCGCAGACCAGCCGCACGCTTTATCGCTTCGATGTGCGCGATGCCGAGGAATATGCGGCCGGACACCTCGCGGGCTTCCGGCACTATGCGGGCGGACAGCTGGTGCAGGAGATCGACATGGCCGCGCCGATGCGCGGCGCACGGATCCTGCTCACCGACAATCTTAGCGTCCGTGCCGACATGACGGCGTCCTGGCTCGCGCAGATGGGCTGGGAAACCTATGTGCTCGACGGCGGCCATGATGGTGCGCTTGAGGTGAGTCCGCCGCTGGTGCTGCCAAAGCCCGATCCGTCACACCGCTACCGGCGTCCCTATGAGGGCACCGAAGTCTCGACCGCCGCGATGCAAGCCTACCTCGATTGGGAGTATGGCCTGGTCGAGCAGCTGCGGCGCGACGCCAGCCATGGTTTCTTCGTGATTTGACGCCGAGCCTGGCGGCACGGTCCTTTCCGGCGTGATAGTCTTGAGTTGCTGGGCGCCTCCAGGTGAGTCGGAAGACCATGAGAGACAAAAAGGACATCGTCGAAAACTGGCTGCCGCGATACACCGGCACGCCGCTTTCCGGGTTCGGAGAATATGTTCTCCTGACCAATTTCGACAATTACGTCGAATGGTTCGCCGCGGGGAACGGCGTTTTGGTCAACGGCATCGATCGGCCGATGCCGAACGCGACGGCCGATGGGATCACGCTGATCAATTTCGGCATGGGCAGCCCGAATGCCGCGACCGTGATGGACCTGCTCAGCGCCATCATGCCGAAAGCCGTTCTGTTTCTCGGCAAATGCGGCGGGCTGAAGCGCAAGAATCACCTCGGCGATTTGATTCTGCCGATTGCGGCCATTCGGGGCGAGGGCACCTCGAATGATTATCTTCCGCCGGAGGTCCCCGCGCTGCCCGCCTTCGAGTTGCAACGCGCGGTGTCGACCATGATCCGCGATCTCGGTCACGACTACTGGACCGGCACGGTGTACACCACTAACCGTCGCGTCTGGGAACACGATGAACCCTTCAAGGAAAAATTGCGCCGTACCCGAAGCATGGCGATCGACATGGAGACGGCAACGATATTTGCGCCGGGATTCGCCAATCACATTTCGACCGGCGCACTGCTTCTGGTGTCGGATCAGCCCATGGTTCCCGAGGGCGTGAAGACCGAAGCATCCGATCTCGTCGTGACCAAGAATTATGTCGAGACGCACATCAAGATCGGAATAGAGGCCCTGAAGCTGGTGCGTCGCCGCGGCCGCAGCGTCAAGCATCTGCGTTTCGAGGACGATTTCGATCGCGGGGTCGAAACGTAAGAAATTTCTACGATCGGGATGCGCGCGGGCTTGTCGCCGGTATTTTCAATCGAGTGTCCGTAGCCTTTCGGGATGTAGCCGACGTCGCCCTGCTGCAGCTGTTCGATCCGCGTGCGGCCGTGCGAACCGAACAGGGTGACGCTGACCGTGCCGTCCAGCACGTATTGCCACTCGTCGGCGTTCGGGTGCCAGTGCAGCGTTCGCAGCGCGCCGGAATCGAGGTCGAGCACGACGCCGGTGATGGTTTTGGCGATCGGAAAGCGGCTTGAATCCACGCGCCATTCGCGCCCGCCTTCAATCCATCCTCAAGTCCGTCCAGATCGGAAGTTTCAGAACGCCAATGGATCTTTCCAGTTTTCCTGCAAAGGAATGCCTCATGCAGGCCGCCGCCGCTTGCAACGAATTCGAGAGGAGTATTTCCTGAAAATAGGCAGGCATCGGTCTGCCTTCTCAAGCAAGCCAGTTTTCCACGTTCAGGCCACGGATACGGTTGAACTCGCCTATACTGGCGGTCACGATCGTGGCGCCGGTCGCATAAGCGTGGGCGGCGATCAGCAGGTCGTTGCCGCCGATCGGCTTTCCGGCCGCTTCCAGCTCTGCACGGATTCCGCCGTATTCCGCGTCAGTCGGCACATCGAACGGCAGCACATCGATCTCACCGAGCAGATCCTCGACGGCTTTGAGTAACCGAGTCGATCCGGTTTTCGCGCAACCGTAGCGCAGCTCGGCTGCCACGATGATACTGGTGCAGATGTTGCCTTCACCGGCCTTGGCGATTCGCTTCGCGGCTTTGCCTTGCGGATTTCTGATCAGGTCGGAAATGATGTTCGTGACCAGCATGTAGCGGTCAAAACACGTTCTCCCGCGTCGGCACGGCATCGTCGATTTCAGGAAACGCCTCTTCGAGCGGCTTCATCGCCTTGAGCAGGGCGACCAGTCCGCGCTTGCGCATCGGCTCGATCACTAAACGATCGCCATCGCGATGCATGATCGCTTCATCGCCTGGCAATTCGAATTCCACAGGAATACGGACCGCCTGGTTGCGGCCATTGCGGAACAGTTTGACGTGCCTCTGCTCAGGCATGGGTTCATCTCCATGGCATATGCCACAGACATCTGACATAATCTGTTTGGTAACAAGGGCGAATGCGCTTCGCGCCCCTTCGTCAGCGGAAATGGCAGGCCACCCAGTGGCCGTCATCGTCCTGCTTGAGCGGCGGCACCTCGCTGCTACAGCGCGGCTGCGCGATCGGGCATCTGGTGTGAAAATGGCAGCCGCTGGGCGGATGGATCGGGCTCGGCACTTCACCCGCCAGCCGGATGCGCTGCCGCTTTACTTTCGGGTCCGGTACCGGCACCGCCGACAACAGCGCTTCGGTGTAGGGGTGGCGCGGCGAATTATAAAGCGCCTGGGCGGGCGCCATCTCGACGATGCGCCCGAGATACATCACGGCGATGCGCTTGCTGATATGCTCGACGACTGCAAGATCATGGGCGATGAAGAGATAGGCGAGCCCGAACTTTTCCTGCAGATCCTCCAGCAGGTTGATGACCTGCGCCTGGATCGACACATCCAGCGCCGACACCGGCTCGTCGCAGATGATCAGCTTGGGCTCGACCGCGAGCGCCCGCGCAATGCCGATGCGCTGGCGCTGGCCACCGGAGAATTCGTTCGGGTATCGCCCCATATGATCGGCGCGCAGGCCGACGGTCTCGAGCAGATCCACTACGCGCTCTTCGAACTGTCGTTTGGTCTTTGTGAGTTGGTGGATGATCAGGGCTTCGCCGACGATCGCGCCGACATTCATGCGCGGGTTGAGCGATGCGTAGGGATCTTGAAAGATGATCTGGATGTCGCGGCGCAGGATGCGCAGATCATCTGCCCCAAGCGAGCGGACATCCTTGCCTTCAAAATGGACCTCGCCCGAACTCGGCTCGATCAGGCGTAGCACGCAGCGCCCGGTGGTTGATTTACCGCAACCGGATTCACCGACCAGGCCCAGCGTTTCGCCGCGGTCGACATGAAAATCGACGCCGTCGACCGCGTGAACGCTATGGGTATGACGGCTGAAC